>JAFLRT010000014.1 GCA_022511295.1 Alistipes sp.
GTGCCGAAGCCTCCTCGATACGCATCTTTGGAATACCGGTCTCGATAGCCTTGGCCATACCGCCGAGTTTCTCTATCTCCTCGATATGCTCCCAAGCCTTGTGTGCTATCTCGTTTGTCAGCGACTCTACATAGTATGAACCTGCCCAGGGGTCTACCTCACGGCATACGTTGGTCTCCTCCTGAATGTAAATCTGCGTGTTTCGGGCGATACGCGCCGAGAAGTCGGTGGGCAGCGCTATAGCCTCGTCCAGCGCGTTGGTGTGCAGCGACTGTGTGTGTCCGAGCGCTGCTCCCATCGCTTCGATAGCGGTACGAGCGACGTTGTTGAAGGGGTCTTGCTCGGTGAGCGACCAACCCGACGTCTGGGAGTGCGTACGCAGTGCCAGCGACTTGGGGTTCTTGGGGTTGAACTGCTTGACGATTTTTGCCCAGAGCATACGTGCTGCACGCATCTTGGCAATCTCCATAAAGTGGTTCATACCGATAGCCCAGAAGAAGGAGAGACGCGGTGCGAAAGCGTCGATAGACATACCGGCATTGATACCTGCACGCAGATACTCCAAACCGTCTGCCAGCGTGTAAGCCAACTCGATATCGGCTGTGGCACCTGCCTCCTGCATGTGGTAACCCGATATCGAAATCGAGTTGAACTTGGGCATATTCTTCGACGTGTACTCAAAGATATCCGCGATGATTTTCATCGAGAACTTGGGAGGATAGATATAGGTGTTGCGCACCATGAACTCCTTGAGGATATCGTTCTGAATGGTACCCGACAATTGGTCGAGAGTACATCCCTGCTCGAGACCGGTAACGATGTAGAAAGCCAGCACGGGCAGCACGGCACCGTTCATAGTCATCGACACCGACATCTGGTTGAGTGGAATGCCGTTGAACAGCACCTTCATATCCTCTACCGAGCAGATTGATACGCCGGCCTTTCCCACATCGCCCACTACACGCGGATGGTCTGCATCATATCCTCGGTGCGTAGCGAGGTCGAAGGCCACCGACAGACCTTTCTGACCCGCAGCAAGGTTTCTGCGATAGAAGGCGTTGGACTCTTCTGCTGTGGAGAATCCTGCATACTGACGAATGGTCCAGGGACGCATAACGTACATTGTGGAGTATGGTCCGCGCAAGAAAGGAGCGATACCTGCTGCATAGTTCAGATGCTCCATACCTTCGAGGTCCTGTGCCGAGTAAGACCCCTTGACGGGAATCCTTTCGGCTGTAAGCCACGGCTCGCGGCCGTCTGCTTCGGGCGTGCAAGTCTCGCCCTTATATGACAGATTTTCAAATTTTGCTCTCATAACGCTTTGTTTTAGATACCCAACTCTTTAAGGTAGAAATGGAGCGTCTCGAGTACGTTGCTCTTGACGTTGATAAAGTTCGTTATTCCCTGTGCCTCCAATTCGGGCGTGCAGGCGGGTGCGCCTGCGACGACAAGTATAGCCTTGCCGCCAAGCAGCTCCTTAACCTTGGGTGCTGCCTCTGCATAGTCGTCATCCGACGCGCATACTACCACGATTTCAGCCTTCGATGCCAACGCAGCCTCTACACCCTCCTCGATCGACTTGAAGAACGTGTTGTCGATAACACGTATGCCTGCGCAGGCGAAGAAGTTGCACGAGAACTGCGCACGTGCGCGCGCCATTGCGAGCGAGCCGCATGTGAGCATAAATGCCTTCGGCTGCTTTCCGCTGCGGTCTACATGCAGACGCATTGCCTCGAATGCCATCGCACCGCGATAAGGCGTGAGACGGTTGCCTTCGGCGTCGGCGCGCTCTACTGCGCACCCGCAGAGCGAATCGTCAGCCGTTTCGGTAAAGTTGGGATACTGGTTTGCGCCGAGGAGTATCTGGCGGCGCGTAGCGATGTTCTTGTCTTTGGCAGCAGCCGAAGTTTTAACGCGCTCAACGATGAAACCGTCATTAAATGCCTTGACATAACCGCCTTTGGACTCAACCTCGAGGAATAGTTTCCAAGCCTCGGCAGCGATGCTTGCGGTGAGGTTCTCGATGTAGTACGAACCGCCTGCGGGGTCTACCACCTGGTCGAAATGCGCCTCATGCTTGAGCAGAAGTTCCACGTTGCGTGCTATGCGCTGCGAGAACTCGGTAGGAGCCTCGTATGCGTGGTCGAAGGGAAGTACCTCAAGAGAGTGTACGCCTGCGATTGTAGCCGACATAGCCTCTGTCGTGCCGCGCAGCATATTGACATATGGGTCGTATACGGTCTGGTTCCAAGCGGACGTTACGGCATGAGTCATCATCTTGCACGAACACTCGCATTCCGGGTTGTAACCCTTGACGATGTTTGCCCAGAGCATACGCGCAGCGCGGAACTTGGCTATCTCCATAAAGTAGTTCGACGAGACGCCCATCGAGAAACGAATCTTGCGTGCAGCCTCATCTACCGTAAGACCGGCCTCGGTCATTGATACGAGGTAGTCGTGTCCTGCTGCGAGGGTGAATGCCAGTTCCTCGACGATTGTCGAGCCGGCGTTGCTGAAGAACTGACCGTTTACGGTTACGATGCGAACGCCTTTGTAAGCGGCCGTCATCTTTACGAGACCGGCTATGCGCTCGAAGCACTTCGTTCCGCCGCAGGTGTCGCACCACTTGCCTTCTGTTGAGAGGTGTTTCATGATGGGGTCGATGCAGAAGTTTACATGCAGGTCATCGGCTGCGATGTTCTCTTTTTCGACCTTTGCCATAAATGCTTCGGCGATGTTGGGCATTTTGCAGCCGCAGAAAGTCAGTTCCACTGCGGGCAGACAGATACCTGCGAGAAGTGTGTCGAGCATTTCGGGCGAGAACTCCTCTGTGGCGATATTGAACTGCAATGAGTCTACACCGGCGTTGAGGATTTTGAGGGCTTCGGCATTAGCCTTTGCAGGGTCCTGGACCTTGAGGCTCTGATGCACGCGCCACGTATTGGAGTTGTTCACTCCTCTGACGAAAGGATATTCTCCGGCTTTTGAGTCGAGGAATTTAAGACCTTCGAGGTTTTCGGCGCGATAGTAGGGCTTTACGTTAAACCCTTCGCCCGTGCGCCAAACGAGTTTACGCTCGTAGTCGGCACCCTTCAGGTCGGCTGTTATAACCTCTTCCCACTTTTCGGTTGATACCGGCGGGAACTCGGCGAACAGCACAGAACGATTAGTTTTTGCCATAACTTTTTATATTGGTTTATCTATGTTTGCAAAAAAAGCACACAAATATATACTAAAGTGTTTAGAATAGCAACATTTCGACGCATATTTTTGCTGTGCGTCGTCGTTATAAACCGAAGTTATAAACCGAAATCGGAGCAGACCTCAAGGTCTGCTCCGATTTTCTTATCGCGTGTGGGGTAGTGAATGCTTCTCGTCGGGATAAATTATTCCTTGTACCTCCCCGCCGGTATCCCCACCCAATCGGTGGAATGACTACTCCTCGTTGCGATAGGTATGCTCTACATAGATTGCGTGTGCCATCTTCTCGCGCTTCTCGATAGAAGGCTTTGTGAAATACTGACGGCGGCGCAACTCCTTCAGAACACCTGTGCGCTCATACTTGCGCTTGAACTTCTTGAGGGCTCTTTCGATATTCTCACCCTCTTTTACCTGCATGATAATCATATTCGTTCTCTTTTTAGTTTTTATCAAATCAAATCTTACTGTTTCGTCTCTTGCCGCACATCTGCGTACGGACTTTGACACTTCTATGCCCGCCTCCTGAGCAGGCCTGCGTTATTGTTGTAAGGAATCTCGTGTAAACCGAAGATAGGGGCGTAATCTCTCTGCCTCCTGCGTAGTGAATATTTCATCTTCGACCATCTCTTCGATTTTACTCCAGCCTCCTTTCAGTTGTCGTTGTTTCAATAGTTTTCTTAATGCCCTGTCGGAGATGTAGGGATGACCTTTTATGCTCCTCGGGTCTGCAAAGTTAATATCAATTTTTGAAATAATGCAATCATCGCAGCAAATTTGAGGTAAAATTCTCTCAAAATTGCTCTCCGTTACCTCTTTTACCTCTGCAATCTGCTCTACGGAGTAGAAACCGCCTAACCTGTCGCGGTACTCCATAATAGCGACAACGCTCTTTTCGCCTATGCCGTAGACGCTTCGCAGAGCAGCCGAGTCGGCGGTGTTGATATCGACTGGACGACCTGCAAAACGTGAACCGCGACTGTCGGCAGCCGCCTCGCCGAAGATTATATACTTGGCAAGTGTGTCGCACTCTGCCTGGTCTATAACATAACACTCCGCCACCTCCTCAATAGACCGCAGACCGCCGCGCATATCGCGGTAGTTCAAAAATGCCTCCGCCCGACGGTGCGAGAATCCGATTGTCTTGAGATAGGCCGTTGTTGCCGTGTCGAGTCTGAACGGACGGTAGTGTATATCTTCGGCCTTTCTCTGCGGGTACTCTCGTCGGGTGTTGTTGTAACTCGACGTGTGATACTCGCGCGGCACGGGACGATACTCATCGCCGATAACGATATACGGCTTCAGCCGCTGGTATACGGAGTCTTCGAGTGAATAGATTGCTGCGAAATCCTCTTTGACGATAAATGTTTTGCCACGCTCCCGCGCCCGTATGACCTGCGCTGCGGCAATCTTCGGAACACCGAGAGCGAGCAGTTCCTCGTATGATACGGTGTTGGGGTCGAATGTGAAGAGATTATCGGCGCCTTGCGCGGCGTGCTTGTTGCGCAGTTCCTCTGCCGCTTCGGCCTCACGCTGTTCCTCCTGCCGTTTCATCTTGGCATTGTGCGCACTCTCCTCGATGAATACAAGCAGCACGATAATAAACATCAGTACAACCACATAGCCCAAACCGTGTATAGCGCTCTTTCTTCCCACTTCGCATCCTTGATTTATTATGCCTGCTCGCTGTCGGACAGCAGCAGTCGGCTATAACGCTCCGACGGCGATGGAATGAACTCTCCGATACCGTATTCGCTCCACCTGCGGTCTACCATAGCGACCATCTCGGCTGATGATACAACCACATTCGGGAAGCGTGCCGGCGCGCCCTCCATATCGCCGACCTTGCTGCGTGCATCTATAATAAGAGTGTCGCCGTGCAACTCTATATCGCGTCTTGGGTCAGTATTTGCCGCCGCGAGCCATAACAACTCGCTGTTGTCAAGTCCCTGCGCCTGCGCATCGAGCAGAACGACGAAATTCAGCGCTTCCAACCCGTTCTCCGCTATAAAACCCTTAACATCGGCCCCTTTTTCGGCGAACAGCAGTGCTGCACCCCATTTCTCGGCACTCTTGCAGAAGTCATCCGGTGGGGTGATGCCGTGCGACGGCTGCGGAGCGGATATGTTGAGGGGAGATATATCGCTGTTCGGGTCTGTCTCGGTCAGGTCTGCCGCCGCCTTGCCGCCGTAGCCGCAAGTCGCTGTCGCGTGGTCGAGAATATCGAGAATACCTTCGGAGCGTATTATATCCCTGCGTACATCAATCCTGCGCAGCAGAGCCGCCAAAACATCAGTGTTGCGTATATCGGTGCCGGCTCTTGTCAGCAGCATATATTTGTTGAACATCATCTGTCCGGCACCCCATAGCGACTGCGCGACCTTCAGTGCCTGACCCGTGTAGCGTTTGTCGAGCGATACGACGGCGATATTGTGAGCCGTACCTGCTGCGGGCATTGTCATATCCTCTATCTCGGGCTGCACGGCCATGCGTATCGGCGCAAGGAATATCTTTTCGGTTGCGAGTGCTATGTAAGCATCCTCCTGCGGCGGTATGCCTACAACGGTGGCGGGGTAGACCGCATCTTTTCGCCGTGTTATCGCCGTAACGTGAAAACGCGGATAGAGGTCTGTCAGTGAGAAGAATCCCGTGTGGTCGCCGAAAGGCCCTTCGATAACCTTCTCCTCCGTCGGGTCTACATAGCCCTCTACAACAAAATCGCAATCCTCGGGTACATAGATGTCGTTCGTTATGCACTTTACAAGCCTTACCGGCTTGCGGCGCAGGAATCCCGCCAGCAGATACTCATCCATATTGTCGGGCATGGGGGCAGTGGCGCAGTAGGTGTATACGGGGTCGCCGCCCAAGGCTACCGCTACCGGCATACGCTTGCCTGCACGTCGATATGCGTCGTAGTGTCGTGCGCCTGTCTTGTGAATATGCCAGTGCATACCGGTTGTCCGGCTGTCGAATATCTGCATACGATACATACCTGCATTGCGTATACCGGTTTCGGGGTCTACGGTATGCACCAACGGAAGCGTTATGAATGGCCCGCCGTCCAATGCTCTGCATTTGAGTACCGGCAGCATATTCAAATCCGCCTCCTCTCCTTTGAGAATGATTTGCTGACACGCACCTCGGCGGGAGATAGTCTTTGGCAGCCACCGTGAGGCCTCTGCCATTAGCGGCAGCATCGCGAGTTTGTCTGTCAGCGATTTTTTCTCTTTGACAACCGTTCTCAGAAGTGATTCTATGCGTTGGCGAATGGCGTCGAGCGACTCCGCTCCGAGAGCGGCCGCCATACGCCTCTCCGAACCCAGCATATTGGTCAGTACCGGAATACCCTGCG
The DNA here is from genome assembly GCA_022511295.1 of Alistipes sp. Lineage (GTDB taxonomy): Bacteria > Bacteroidota > Bacteroidia > Bacteroidales > Rikenellaceae > Alistipes. Next base: position 6,551 of record JAFLRT010000014.1, read on the forward strand.
GTGTATTTTCGAACAGCAGAGCCTTGCCACCGTCCTGACTTTGAGATATGCGGTCTGTAATCTCGGCAATTTCGCAATCGACAGATACGGGAGCCGTTATTCGCAGCAGTTCTCCGCTGCGGTCAAGAAAAGATATGTAATCGCTCAGTGATGCAAACATAACATTTTGTGTTATTCGCAGTTCAGAACCAAAAGTAGTAAAAAAACGGGATAATTTCGCACCTTTGTCATCATTTTGTTCAGAAGCGGTTATGGAACTTCTTGCAGTCCGGGCCACAAAGAGGTGTCAAATTCGGCTTTTGGTGCGTTCGCGACATTTGTGAAGAATGTTATTCCGGTTATCTGCTCGAGTGTGGCAATGCTGCACGCATCGCTGCAAAAGACTTTACGGCTGCTGCGCGAATCATCGTGAGGTATGATGAATGCGATGCATTGCATCTCACCTGTGCAGCACTCTGCGAGGCTTTTGCCCGTGTTGCCGCCTTTGGTGCGGATAAGAGCCTTGTAGTAATGCGACGGGACGCTCACTCTTTTGCCCCTGCTGCGGTTGTCGTATGCACAGCGAGTGCTGTCGGCAAATATGGCGCCTGAAACTATATATATGGTGTCGTTGCATATCCATCTGCTGTGAACGAGCGATTCGAGCCTCTCCCAGGCCCCGCCGTTGAGTTGCTGACGCTGCGGCGTCATATTTGTTGCGTAGAAAGTCGTTCTGTTATCCTCTGCCGATGCCGTTCTGTCTGCAGAAGGAAGTTGATGCCCGCGCGAATATTGCAGGTTCTGTTCAGATATCTGCGTGTTGTTTTGCTGCGAGTAGTATGCTCCGGAGACGTTGGCCTGCATATCCGTCCCGCCTGTCATGGCGGCAAAGTCGGCATCGAAACAGAATTTATTGTCGCGCTTCGCATCACCTGTATAACACTCGTGCAGCGGATATGCAACCCATAGCGAGGCGTGGTGCTGCGGCGAGAAACAGAGCGTGTAGTTGCGCTTTTCTGGCGACGACGGCAACCTGTCATGCGAGAAATATATATACTCTTCGCAATGCTCTATTGCCGGCAGTTCCGCCCAGCCGGTTCTTGATGCAATGATGTCGGCCGCCTCTCTTTCGGGCGTTGCAGGAGGTTGGGCCTCGGCAGATGCGTGCATCGCCGCCATCGTCGGCTGACGATTCGGCATAAAGCAGAACAGACACAGCGCGCCTGCCGTTGCAATAACCTTATATAATACTCCGGTATTCAAATACACGCCGTTTGGTTGCGTAGTTTTTACAAGTCGTCTGTGCAGTCCTATTTATCTCCGTGTTTATAAATAAGCGTATCGTGAATCAATACCCGAGTATGCGCATCATCGAACGATATGACTGCTCTTTGGCGAACAGACGTGTGTAATACTCGTTGTTCTCTTTGTCGCGGTCTATTATGATGTGCTTGGGCGATGGTATCAGGCAGTGCTGTATGCCTCCGAAACCGCCCAGCGACTCCTGATATGCTCCTGTGTGGAAGAAACCGATATACTGCGTGTTGCCGGCCTCGAGTTTGGGAAGGAATATGGCGTTGGTGTGCATCTCGGCATTGTAGAAATCTTCGCTGTCGCACGTCAGACCGCCGAGGAATACACGTTGATACTCTTTGTCCCAGTTGTTTATCGCCAACATTATATAGCGCTGGTTTATTCCCCAAGTGTCTGGCAGGGTGGTGATGAACGAACTGTCTATCATATACCAGAACTCACGGTCGTTCTGCTGCTTCTGGTTTACTATCGAGTAGAGAGTCGCCCCGCTCTCGCCGACGGTGAAGGAACCGAACTCGGTAAATATGTTGGGTTCTTCTATTCCGTTGGATTCGCAGATGTGCTTTATCTGCGCCACAATCTCCTCGGTCAGATACTCATAATCGTAGTTGAAGTCGAGCGAGTTCTTTATGGGGAATCCGCCTCCGATGTTGAGGCTGTCCAGTTCGGGACAAATCTCTTTGAGTTGGCAATAAATGTTTATGCACTTGGCAAGTTCGTTCCAGTAATAAGCCGTATCTTTGATGCCTGTATTTATGAAGAAATGGAGCATCTTGAGCTGAAATTTCTTGCTCTTCTGAATCTTCTGCTTGTAGAAGTCTATAATCTCGTTGTAACGAATACCTAAACGCGAAGTATAGAAATCGAACTTCGGTTCTTCCTCGCAGGCGATGCGTATGCCGACCTTGCACTTCTTGGTAAATACATCTTCAAAGAGGTCGAGTTCCTCCTTGTTGTCTATTACCGGTATCGTGTTGCTGAATCCGTCGTTTACGAGTTGCGCGATATTCTCCACATACTGAGGGCGTTTGAAACCGTTGCAGATGATGTATCGGTCGCGGTCTATAATGCCGGAATCATAGAGCGCGTTTATGATGTGAATGTCGTATGCAGATGATGTTTCGAGGTGAATGTCGTTTTTGAGCGCCTCCTCCAGGACGAATGAGAAGTGGCTCGATTTGGTGCAGTAGCAATAGTTGTACGACCCCTTGTAATCGACCTTGGCCATTGCTACATTGAACATTCTTTTGGCGCGGTTTATCTGCGATGATATCTTCGGAAGATATGTTATTTTCAGCGGAGTGCCGTACTGTTTTATGATTTCCATCAGCGGAATATCGTGGAAAAGCAGTTCATTGTCCGCAACGGTAAATTCGTCCTGCGGAAAATCGAAACTCTGTTCGATGAGGTCGATGTACTTGTTTTTCATCTTCGGGTCTGTTGTTATTTTTCAATCCGTCTCGATTACATTGCGAATTTTTTGCCAAAGTAACTCGTCCGGATTTGTTTCAAAATCTGATTGCAAAGTAGGCGAATATTTTTGACATTGCCAACGATTAAGGCGATTATTATTTAATAAAGAGTGTTTTTGTTGGATTTTTCAGCGGAAAAGTGTAATTTTGGACGATTTTTTAAGTAGATATGCTCAACCGCATTATTATATCAAAACTTTCGGAGGGCGGACGTCTTGTTATTCCGCGTCTGGGAACATTTTTCGTGAGGGAGGACGGACATATCGTCTTTTCGGAACTGCTTCGCACCGATGACGGCGTACTTCGCGGGCTGCTCGTGTCGCGCGGCGTCGGCGAGAGCGAGGCTGCTGGAGTTGTAGACCGCTTCGTATTTGAGATACGCCATACGATTGAACACAACCGCCCGTATCGTATCGGTACGCTCGGCATCCTCTTTCGTGATGAGAGGGGTATTATTCGCTTTTCGCGCGATGCTGCCGTTCCAGGCCTGACGCGCCCCGGAGCGACGAACAGTGCTTCGGCTCAAAGCAAGAAAACTGCGCCGACACAGCCGGAGACGGCCGCTGCCGAACCGTTGCAGTGCGGGCCGGAGAGTGAGAATGCGCAGGAGAGCGCTGCCGTCGAGACGGTTGCTGACGACCGTCCCGTGAATGATATCGCAGCGGGTGCGCCGAGTGAGTGGTCGGCCAGTCTTAAGAACGGGCGACCGGTGCGTATGCCGGCACGCCGTCGCGGTGCCGATATAGTGCTTGTCGTTGCGGCGCTTACGCTTTTGGCCGCTTTGGGCGTTATAGTGTACGGCTATTTCACATCGAAATATATAAGCGGGGCGCAATCGGAAGCGAACGCTGAAGTCGCTGACGTTGCAGATGCCGCGTTGCAGAACGGCGAGACAGCGGAAGGCGATTCGTACACCGACGCCGAGTCTGCGACCGGACTTAAAAACTGAAACCGTTTCGGCTGCTGCATAACAAACTTGAAACAAGAAGAACAATGACGGATATACAATCGGTTAAACAGCGCTTCGGCATTATCGGCAACTCCGAGTTGCTGAACAGGGCCATAGAGGTTGCGCTTCGTGTTGCTCCGACGGATTTGTCGGTGCTTGTTACCGGAGAGAGCGGTGTGGGCAAGGAGTTTTTCCCGCAGGTGGTGCATGCATTTTCGGCACGCAAGCATAACAAATACATAGCCGTCAACTGCGGCGCTATACCGGAGGGTACGATTGACTCGGAACTTTTCGGTCATGAGAAAGGTTCGTTTACCGGTGCATCCGAGGCCCGCAAGGGTTACTTTGAGGAGGCCGACGGCGGTACCATATTTCTTGATGAGGTTGGCGAATTGCCTTTGTCGACACAGGTGCGCCTTCTGCGTGTGTTGCAGACGGGTGAGTTTATGCGTGTAGGCTCGGCCAAGGTGCAAAAGACGAATGTTCGTGTGGTTGCAGCAACAAACAACAATCTGGGACAGGCCATAGCATCGGGTCGTTTCCGCGAGGACCTCTTTTACCGTCTCAATACGGTGCCTATCGCCGTGCCGGCGCTGAGGGAGCGTCCCGAAGATATATGCCTTCTGTTCCGCAAGTTCGCTGCAGATGTTGCGGTGCAGTACCGTATGCCTGCAATCACGCTTGAACCCGACGCGAGGGCAATGCTCGAGAGTTATTCGTGGAGGGGAAATGTGCGGCAACTGAAGAATGTCGCCGAGCAGATTTCGGCAATCGAGGAGAGCCGCACCATTACGGCCCGGATTCTGGCCCGTTACCTCGTCGAACCTCAGATGTCGTCGCAACCGAGTGTTATGAATGCGGCGCGTATGGAGGATATGGAGACCGAACGTGAACTGCTGTATAAGATTCTGTTCGATATGCGCTCGGATATCAACGAGATGAAACGTATGCTTTTTGAGTTGCGCTCGGGCGCTGTGCCGGTAACGGTATCGCAGGAGCGCCGTGATGTGATAGGTCTGCTTCCGACGAGTTCTTCCGCTTCAGAGGAGGTTTTCGCCGAGAGCGAGGTTATAACAGAGCCTCCGCGCGAACTCACCAAGGCCGATGTGCAGCGCGAACAGATAGTACGCGCTCTGCGACGCCATAACGGTCGCCGCAAAGATGCAGCCGCCGAACTGTTCGTCTCCGAGCGGACGCTCTATCGTAAGATAAAGGAGTTGGGTATAGCGGAGTGATAATGCGGTCGATATCGACTTGCAGGCTGTGCTGCAAATATATAAAATGGCACTGTTTCTGAAAGGTAATGGTGCTTAAAATAGAGAGTTATGAAACGTATTCTGTTTTGTCTGGCGATAGTGCTGCTGACGACTGTTTCGGGCTGCACTGTGAAGTATTCGCTTTCGGGAGCATCTATTCCTCCTGATGCGAAGACTTTCAGCGTTGCATATTTTCCGAACAATGCGCCTATGGTGGCTCCTATATTAAGTTCCACGCTTACTGATGCGCTTGTTGACAAGTTCTCGCGCCAAACGCGTCTGACGCAGGTCGATGAGGGTGGCGATTTCGCATTTGAGGGCGAGATTACAGGCTACTCCTCGACTACGGCTTCGGTATCGAGTAACGACTATGCCTTGCAGAACCGACTCACCATAACGATTAAGGTTCGTTTCACGAATGTGGTGGACGAGGCGCTGTCCTTTAATAAAAACTTCTCAGCGTATGCCGACTATGACTCCTCACGACTGCTGACGGAGGTTGAACAGGAACTTATAACGCAGATTGTTGAGCAACTTGTAACGGATATCTTCCAGGCTGCCGCATCTAACTGGTAGCGGACAGGAGTACGGGCTTAATAAAAACGACAGAGACAATGAATGCTTTCGGAGAATATATGGAGTCGGTGCTTCGCGGCGAAAGACCTTCGGCCGATTTGGCAGCGGGGTATGCGGAACGCTATAACTGGTTTACTGCGGCCCGTGTGCTTGGAGCATACCTGTCTGATTCGGTCTGCGATGAGTTTGGAGATATCGTTATGGCCGGACGCAGCGTATCATCGCTCAAACTGCACCATATTGATAAGAACCGCCTTGCCGATGCCGCTCCGCAAGAGACTTCGACCGATGAAATTATAGAAAAATTTCTGCTTGGCGGAAATTACCGTATTGTTGCCGAGGATGGTTCCGACGCGCTTGCCGAGGAGATACGCACCGAACCCGAACTGTCGGATGAGGACGATTTGGTGAGCGAGGAGTTAGCCGAAATATACCTCTCTCAGGGGCTTTTGAACGAGGCTTTGGCAATATATCGCAAATTAAGTTTGTTAAATACGGAAAAAAGTATTTACTTTGCCGAGATTATCGACAAAATCGAAAATAATAATTAAAATTGAGAAGAATATGTACACATTTTGCATCGTTTTGATTCTGGTGGCGAGCGTATTGATTATCCTCGCCGTACTTGTGCAGAACCCCAAGAGCGGTATGGCTGCTAATTTCGGAGCTGCTAACCAGACGATGGGTGTACGTCAGACGGCAGATTTCCTTGAGAAGTTCACTTGGACTATGGGTGTTGTCGTACTCGTTTTGAGTTTGGTGTTTGTGATGACCACCAAGCAGGTAACGTTAAGTGATGGCGAGATGCTGGCCGAGGAGATGCAGACTGTTGTTCATGTTGCCGATACGAATATAGATGCGCAGGCTGCTGCAGATGTTAATGCCGGAAGCACTGACTGGGAAGTTGAATCCGAGCCGGTCGAGATGAAATAAAACAGCAATTTGTAAAAAGAGGATTTTACAAAATAGCGGCAACCGTACATCAGTACGGTTGCCGCTATTGCGTTTTCGGGTAAGGATGATTATCCTCTTCCCGCTGCCATATTGAATGTTTGTGCAATGTTCTCTACCATTTGGTCGAGGGCCGGTTTTATCTTGCCGCCAATCATCATCTTCATCATCATATTCAGGTCGGCGTGAAGCACGAGCCTTATGCGTGTGTCGCACTCAGATACGGAGTGCAGCTGTATCCAGAAGTTGAAATCTATAGGAACACCGCCGTCATCGCCCGTGATTTTTACATATTTCGGCTGCTCTTTGTCTATAATCTGAAGTTTTACCGTGAATCCCTTGGCTTTGAACGAGCAGTGATTCTCATCTGCCTGCCACTCCTCGACTTTGTCTTGTAAAGCCGGTGTCAGGTTGTCCATACGGCTTATTACCGTGTATACGGCATCTGCCGGAAGCAGTATCTGCTGCTGTTTTGATTCGTATTCTGCCATTGCTTAAATATTTTCTTCGTTTCTTTGAATTATTATTGAGTTGTTATTGAACTGCTATTGAGTTACTATTGCGTTACTATTGAGTTACTCTATTGTGAATGTACGTCCGTTCTCGCTGTCGATTTTTATCCGAACCGTCATGACATCTTCGGGCAGCAGCGGCTCTATCTTTTCGGGCCACTCCACCAGACACAGGTCTCCAGAGTAGAAATACTCCTCGTAACCTATATCGAATGCCTCTTCGGGACGCTCCATGCGGTAGAAGTCGAAATGATAAACGGGCGCTCCATCGCCGGCGGAATAACGGTTCACGATGGCAAATGTAGGGCTTGTAACATTGTCTTCGGAGCCTAATAGCCCGACTGTTTCGCGTATTAGCGTTGTCTTGCCGGCACCCATCGGTCCGAAAAAGGCAATGACGCTTCGGCCGTCAAGGGCATCGATAAGTGCCTGAGCCACCTCGGGCAGTTCGTCGGGGGAAGTAATGCTTATGGTCTTCATAACGGGTTATGTTTCAACTTTTGGGTTTGAGTACGATGTATGGAACAATCATCTCCTCCATAGATATTCCGCCATGCTGGAATGTATCGCGGTAATACCTTATATATTTGTTCGCGTCGTTATTGTATACGATGAAGTCGTGATTGTACGCAAAAATGTAACTCGATGACAGATTCCCAGCCGGAAGTTGTATCTCATGCGGTTTGGTAACTTCGAATACTTCGCGCGGGTTGTAGGATATGTTGCGTCCGGTCTTGTAACGCAGATTGGCCGACGTGGCGCGGTCTGCCGTTACTCTTATCGGGTTGTCCACGCGCACGGTGCCATGGTCCGATGTTATTATCACCGTGTGGCCGTGTTCGGACAGCATCTTGAGCATCGTGAACAGTTCCGAGTGTTCAAACCAGGAGCGTGTGAGAGAGCGGAACGAGGCATCGTCTTCGGTCAGCTCGCGGATAATATCCGTCTCTGTTCTGGCGTGTGATAATATATCGAGGAAGTTGTATACGATTACCGAGAAATCGGCTTCGTATATGCGGTTGAAGTTCTCTATCAGTTTTCGGCCTGCTTCGGGTCTTACAAGTTTGTCGAAGGTGGTTTTGTAGTTTCGGCCGTAACTTGCCAGTTGACGCCGCAGAAAATCCTCCTCATATCTGTTTTTGCCGCCCTCCTCGTTGTCGTTCAGCCAGCGGTCGGGCATAATGTTGTCTATTGCCAGCGGCATAAGACCGGCGAATATGGCGTTGCGGGCATACTGTGTCGCCGTAGGGAGAATGGCGCAGTAGAAATCGTCTGTCTCAACGTCGAAGTATCCGCGCAGCATCGAACTTATCGACCTCCACTGGTCGTAGCGGAAGTTGTCGATGAGCAGCATCGTTGTCTTCGGATTGGCGTCGGCTACGGGGAATACGCGGCTGCGCATAAGCGTATGCGACATGACGGGGGTGTTTTCGTCGCGGTCGTTTATCCAACTGCGATAGTTTTGCCGCACGAATTTGCAGAACTCCTGGTTCGCTTCATTCTTCTGGAAGCGAAGCACCTCCTTTATGCTTTGGTCGGCAGACCCCGATAACTCTATATCCCAGTTGGTAAGCCTGCGGTATATATTACTCCAGTCGGCGAAGGTCGATGCACTTTGATATGACATGCTTATACGACCGAACTCTGCACGATAGTCGGCGGAGGTCTGCTCCTCGACAAGTTGCTGCGAATGAACATTTTTCTTTATCGACAGCAGTACCTGATTGGGATTTACGGGCTTTATTATATAATCGGCTATCTTCGAACCGACAGCCTTGTCCATAATGTTCTCCTCCTCGCTCTTGGTTACCATTATGACAGGTGTGGTGGGCCGTGAACTCTTTATCAGCGGCAGCGTCTCAAGTCCGGTCATGCCGGGCATCATCTCGTCGAGTATTATCAAGTCGTATGCAGTCTCGGCCGCCATATCGATAGCGTCATAACCGTTGTTGCAGGTATCGACTTCGTAGCCCTTGTTTTGCAGAAACAGAACGTGCGGTTTGAGCATCTCTATCTCATCATCCACCCAGAGTATCTTTACCACTTCTTGTACTTTTTATATGTTTTTATTTTGTCTGATTGCATTGTCTGATTGCAAAAACGGTGCGAGGTCGGGGTTGGCGGCCAACGACTCCATCACACACCGTATGGTGGGGTATGTCGCTGCCAGTGCCTCTCCGATAAGTCTTGGGTCGCTCCATTCCGCAATTTCGATATCCTCCTCGTGCTGCGGCGCCGTCTGCACTGCCTCGTCGGCTCTCATCGCGTACCAGTGCGTGCGCTTAAGTTCCAGACGTCCGAACATCTCGTAGGCGTGCAGCGTGTCGCAAATGTGTCCGACGATATGAGCATCGACGCCGGTCTCCTCGTGTACCTCACGCAGGGCGCACTGCTCATATGTTTCACCCTCTTCAACATGTCCTTTGGGAAGGTCAAGCCTGCCGCGACGCTGCATGGTCAGCAGTCGTCCGTCGGGAGCGAATACGGCTCCGCCTGCCGCCTCGACCTTTGTAAATCCTTCAGCGAAACGCCTGAATGTATTTTCGGGATGAGCAGACAAAACCGCGATACGGTTGCAGGTCTCAAGAAAATGTATTATTTTCGTCGGTGAAAAGAGTCCGTCATCGCGGATTGCGATATCGAAGCCCTCGGCGGAGGCGTTTTCGGATAGAAAAGCCACCGTTTTATCCGTAAAATATACGACCGGATTCGTTTGTGTGAAACTTAACATAGCGCAAATTTATAAAATATTTGAAGCTAAACCGATAACCGATATGAAAAAATTTATATTGTTTATGATTGGAGCGTTGATGATGTCCTGCGACGGAGACCGCCCTGCACCTCTTGCGATTGACAATGCACTGACGGCTGCCGAGAAGGAGGCGGGTCTGTTTACACCCGAAATAATGTGGAAGATGGGCCGTGTCGGCTCTGCCGTACTCTCACCTGACGGGAGCAAATTGGCATATACGGTTACATATTATAATATGTCCGAGAACCGAGGCGTAACATTGCTCTGCCTGCGCGATATGATGACCGGCGTGAGTACATCCGTAACCGACACCTCGTCGAATAATACGGACCCTTCGTGGAGTGCCGACGGCAGCAGACTTTACTTCCTCTCCGACCGCAGCGGTACGACGCAGGTGTGGTCGTCGGATGCGTCGGGAGCCGATGTCAAGCAGGTAACATCTTTCGAGAAAGATGTTGAGGGCTACGGGGTGTCGCCTGCCGGCAATCGCCTGTTCTATGTTCAGCGCGTTCATGCGGCCAACCGCCGTTCGGCCGATATATATAAGGATATGCCGAAGTCGAATGCACGTATCTACGATGATATAATGTGCCGCCACTGGGACTCGTGGGATGAGGGCGGATACCTGCATATCTTCATCGGAGAGTTGAAAGGCGGATGCGCTTCGGAGGGTATAGATATAATAGGTGCGGATAATCCCTGGGATGCGCCGCTGGCTCCCTATTTCGATATGGACGAGATTGCCTGGAGTCCGTCGGGAGACCGCCTGGCATATACGTGCAAGCCTCTCACCGGACGCGAGTATGCAATATCGACCGACTCGGATATATTTGTATATAATGTAGCGACCGGCACGACGACAAATATATGCAAATATGAACCGGACGCCCTTCCCGGGTATGACAAATACCCTGTATTCTCTCCCGATGGAAGATATATCGCTTTCCGTTCCCAACGCCGTGCAGGCAACGAAGCGGACAAGGAGCGCCTTTTTGTGTGGGACGGCGAGACGGGCGCTATGCGCGATATGACAGCCGACTTCGATTACAATGCGACGAATGTTATGTGGGACGGTTGCTCCTCGCTGCTCTTTATTGCTCCGGTTGAGGGGACTCATCAACTCTGCCGTGTGAACTTTGACGGTAATGAGCCGCAGGTTGTGATTCTTACGCACGGCGACCATGACCTCACTTCGGCAACGATGGCCGGCGGGCGTGTCGTGGCGGGTCTTACCACCATTTCGCGTGCCGCTGAACTCTATGAGGTTGATGCCGCAACGGGAACCCTTAACCGTATAACTAATGTGAACGGAGAGATATACGACAATATACGTTTCGGCGAGGTGCAGAAACGTTGGGTAACGACCACCGACGGAAAGCAGATGCTTACCTGGGTTATATTGCCGCCCGACTTTGACCCCGCAAAGAAGTACCCGACACTGCTCTATTGCGAGGGCGGTCCTCAAAGCGTCGTTTCGCAGTTCTGGAGTTACCGCTGGAACTTCCAACTTATGGCTTCGCACGGATATATAGTTGTGGCGCCCAACCGTCGCGGCGTACCCTCATTCGGACAGGAGTGGCTCGACCAGATATCGGGCGACTATTCGGGTCAGAATATTCGCGACTACCTTTCAGCCATAGATGATGTATCGAAAGAGCCTTGGTGCGATGAAAACCGCCTCGGCTGCGTCGGCGCTTCGTATGGCGGATACTCGGTCTATTTCCTTGCAGGATGCCACGAGAAGCGTTTCAAGGCATTTGTCTCGCACTGCGGAATATTCAATTTCGAGTCGATGTACGGCGAGACGGAGGAGTTGTTCTTCCTGAATAATGACTATGGCGGCTCTTATTGGGACAAATCCAACGCAACAGCTATGCGCTCCTATGCAAATTCTCCTCATAAGTTTGTCGATAAGTGGGATACTCCCATACTTATCATCACAGGCGAGAAAGACTTCCGCATACCGTATACGCAGTCGCTTCAGGCATTTACGGCTGCCCGTATGCGGGGTATTGATGCTCGTCTTGTAGAGTTCGAGAATGAGGCTCACCAGGTGTTCAAGCCGCAGAATTCGATAGTCTGGAACCGTGAATTTTTCGGATGGTTGGACAAGTATTTGCAATAAAACGCTGAGAGGGACGGTTTTGGAGTGGTTTTTGCTTAACGAGCGTTAGTCTTAATCGCGCGGTGCCGCATGCTCGGAAAAGTGCGTTAAAAAAGATTAAAAAAACGATTTGTGTTGGGATATTTAGAAAAATAAACACTATATTTGCAACTCGTAAGAGCAAAGCCTTGAGATAAGGGCTGCTGCAAGAGCAGGCGAACAGAATTTAAGAGGAACTAAAACAGATAAAAGAAAAAATAATTATAACCATTAAAACCAAAAAAAGTTATGACAAAGGCTGATATCGTTAGCGAAATCGCTAAGCAGACTGGCGCAGAGAAAGTACAGGTGCAGACTATTGTAGAGGCATTTATGGAGAGTGTAAAAGAGTCTCTGGCACAGAATAACAATGTATATCTTCGCGGTTTCGGTAGTTTTATTATCAAGAAGCGCGCTCAGAAGGTTGCACGTAACATCTCCAAAAAGACCACCATTACCATTCCGGAGCATAATATCCCTGCATTTAAGCCAGCAAAGAGCTTTGCTGCCAAGATTAAATAATTAGGTCTAAACGGAATATTCATATAAAACTTTGCTACAATGCCAAACGGAAAGAAGCACAAGCGCCATAAGATGGCGACGCACAAGCGCAAGAAGCGTCTTCGCAAGAACCGTCATAAGAAGAAGTAGAAACTCGTCTTTCTGACGGAATATAGACTAAAGCTGAAGGAGAGTATCTCTCCTTTGGCTTTGCCTATTTTTAATACTTCGGTCAAGAAGTGAATGCGTGCGGTTTTTCTCTGCTGCGCTATTGTGGTGCGCGGCAGGTTCCCGCGACGCGACAGGCACTGCCGCAAAGGGGTGCAAAGATAATACAATCCGGTCTTCCGGTGCCGGATATGATGATTTTGAAAACATAACCGCGAACAGACGACGCATAGTCCCCGTAGCTTGCGGCTCGAGGGTCGTATGGAGGAACGGGCAAGCGATGCCTGTGAAGGTACAGCTTGCAGAAGGGCGGATGCGACGCGCGTGCGGTTGATAAACATATACTCTCGTTATGAATCGGGAATTGATTATAAGCGTATCTCCGACAGAGATGACCATTGCGCTTTGCGAGGACAAGGTTCTGGTCGAACTTAACAAGGAGCAGACACACTCCGGTTTTGCTGTGGGAGACATATATTTGGGAAGGGTACGCAAGATAATGCCGGGTTTGAATGCGGCATTCGTAAATATAGGACATGAGCGCGACGCCTTTATCCACTGCCTTGATATGGGCGGTCATTTCAAGTCGCTGCAAAAGTTGGTCGATAGTAATCTCTCAACTAAAAAGGGAATGAAACTCGAGGCCATGAAACTCGACGCTCCTGTGGCCAATCTCAAAACCGAGAAGATAGTGGACCTTCTCACGGTCGGTCAGCCTGTTATGGTTCAGATAGCCAAAGAGGCGATTTCGACAAAGGGACCCCGTCTTACATCCGAAATATCTTTGGCCGGCAGAAATGTTGTGCTGGTTCCTTTCTCGTCCAAGGTCTTTATCTCGCAGAAGATACGGTCAAATGAGGAGAAGAAGCGCCTTAAGCGTATCGCTTCACGTGTTCTGCCTCCCAATTTCGGCGTCATTATGCGCACGGCGGCCGTGCAGGCTGCCGATATTGATATCGAGCAGGATATCCAGTCGCTGGTTGACAAGTGGCACAAGGCGCTGCAAAATATAAACGGCGCGCAGATACCGTCGCTTCTGATGAGTGAGATGAGTCGTGCCAATACGATTATCCGCGACTCTCTCGACATCTCTTTCTCGCAGATTGTTGTCGATGACGAGGCGATGTATAACAATATCCGCAGTTATATCCGCGTTGTAGACCCCGAGCGTGAGAAGATAGTGAAACTCTATCACGGTACCGCTCCGCTTTTCGACGAGTACGATATTACACGCCAGATAAAATCGCTCTTTGCGAAGTATGTCTCGCTCAAGCGCGGCGCATACCTTATCATCGAGCGCACCGAGGCGATGAACGTCATAGATGTCAATTCGGGCAACCGCACAAAGGCGGAGGACGACCAGGAGCAGACGGCCCTGGATGTCAATATGGCAGCAGCGCGTGAAATAGCGCGCCAACTTCGTCTGCGTGATTTGGGCGGTATAGTGATTGTGGACTTTATTGATATGCACAAGGCCCAGAACCGCCAGTTGCTGTATGATGAGATGCGAAATCTTATGGCAGGCGATAAGGCCAAGCATACGGTTCTGCCTCTCACAAAGTTCGGCCTTATGCAGATTACGCGCCAACGCATACGTCCTGTGGCCGTGCAGGAGACGCGCGATGTCTGTCCCACGTGTAACGGAACGGGGAAAATAGAACCTACGGTGCTGCTCGACCGCAAGATAGAGAACCGCCTGTCCTACTTCTCGCAGGACAGGAAGTTGCGTCGCATACAACTTACCGTCAGCCCCTATGTAGGCGCATATCTTCGTCGCGGATTGATATCGCTGCGGATGAAATGGATGATGCGTTACAAAATGCGTATTAAGATACACGTGGACCGCAGTCTGGGAATAATCGACGTCCGCTATATAGACTCCAAAGGACGTAATCTGTCTGAATAAACGGTCGGGAACTGTTGCAGAGCCGGTGTAAAGTGATACGGTCTTTGCAGAGGGAGTATTGTTATGAAAGATATGTTGAAACTTTTTGACGGTTCGCAGCCGCTTGACGAGTTGTGCAAGATGGTCAGGCGGCGCGGAGCCACCGTCCGTCTCGACGGGATGGTCGGCGGGGCTTTGTCGCCTTATGCGGCGGCGGCTGTTGAGCGATGCGGCGGTGTTCACGTCTTTGTCGCAGTAGACAGAGATGCGGCGGCATATCTGATGAATGACTTCTATGCTCTGCTCGATGAGGAGCGCGTTAAATTTTTCCCGTCATCGTACAAGCGCTCCGCAGCCTATGGTGTGGAGGATGCGCAGGGGGTAGTGCAGCGCACCAATGCTGTCAATGCCTTGATGGGAGCGCAGAATGGCCCTTATACGATACTGTGTACATATCCGGAAGCGCTGGCCGAATCCATAGTCTCACCGGAGGCCCTCAATGAGGATACGATAAATATATCTGTCGGCGACAAAGTGCGTATATCCGAATTGACGGAGCGTCTTGAAGGTATGGGCTTCGAGAGAGTCGATTTTGTATACTCTCCGGGGCAGTATTCCGTGCGCGGAGGTATCTTCGATATCTTCTCATACTCCGAGAGCAGACCGTTCCGTTTGGATTTTTTCGGCGATGAGATAGAGTCCGTTCGCCAGTTCGAGATTTCGGACCAACTCTCTGCCGTGCGCTTGGAGCGCGCCGAGATTATCCCCGATATGAATGGCCGCTCGGGAGAGAGAGTCTCGCTTGCAAGATTTACCGAGGGGGCGACCTATTGGTTTGTCGATGCAGGCTTCTCGCTCGGCAAGGTGGACGAGGTGCGTACAAAGACATTGAAGGAGAGCGATGACCCGCAGAGTATATCTCAACTCGTTACCAGTCGCCGTATGCTTTTGGACGATATGAAGCCCAATACGCTGATGCTGTTGAGGGATAATATCGACGAACGCCCGTCGGATTGCGCTGTTGAGTTCTTCACCTCGCCGCAGCCGTCGTTCAATCGTAATTTTGAACTTCTGGCGGAGAATCTCTCCGGCTATCTTCAGCGTGGATACCATTGTCATATTCTGTCCGAGAACAGGGCGCAGATTGAACGACTGAATAATATTTTCCGTCAGACCTCGCATGGCGACGTGCAGGTCGAATCTGTCAAACTGACGCTTCACGACGGCTTTGTCGATAACGACCTCAAACGCTGTTTTTACACCGACCACCGAATCTTCGACCGCTACCAGCGCTACCGCATAAACGGAGAGATAAAGCGCGATGAGCAGATGACTGTTGCGGAACTTAATGCGCTGAAAGTAGGTGATTATGTGGTGCATATCGACCATGGCGTAGGACGTTTCGGCGGTCTTGTCAAAATTGAGGAGAACGGCAAGTATCACGAGGCTATAAAACTGGTCTATCGTGATAATGACGTACTGTTTGTGAATGTACACTCGCTGCACCGCATTTCGCGTTATAAGAGCGGCGACGGAGAGCCTCCCAAGATATATAAACTCGGCGGCGGCGCATGGCAGAAACTCAAGACGGCGACCAAACGTGCCGTAAAGGATATTTCACGCGAACTCATAGCGCTCTATGCCAAACGCAAGGCGAGCAAGGGATACGCATTTTCGGCCGATACATACTTGCAGCAGGAACTGGAGGCCTCGTTTATGTGGGAGGATACGCCCGACCAGCAGGCGGCTACCGAAGCAGTAAAGCGTGATATGGAGTCGCAGCAGCCTATGGACAGACTTGTCTGCGGTGATGTGGGATTCGGCAAAACGGAGATAGCCATACGCGCAGCCTTCAAAGCGGCAGTCGATGGCAAGCAGACGGCGGTACTGGTGCCGACTACGATACTTGCATTGCAGCATTACCGCTCATTTATGGAGCGTATGAGGGATTTGCCGGTAAGGGTAGAGTATCTCAACCGCACCAAAAGCGCCAGGGAGACCCGCGCCATTCTCGAAGATTTGGCGTCGGGAAAGATAGATATCATAATAGGCACGCATAAGATACTCGGCAAAAATGTGCATTTCCACGACTTGGGTCTGCTCATTATCGACGAGGAGCAGAAGTTCGGCGTTGCAGCCAAGGAGAAACTTACGCAGATGAGCGTCAGCGTCGATACGCTTACCATGACGGCTACACCGATACCGCGCACGCTTCAATTCTCTATTATGGGTTCGCGCGACTTGTCTGTTATATCGACTCCGCCGCCCAACAGACGTCCGATTGTTACAGAATCGCATATCTTCTCGGAGGGTATTCTGCGTGATGCTGTTGAGGCGGAACTTTCGCGCAATGGGCAGGTATTCATAATCCATAACAAAGTCGATGACCTCGAGAGCCTGCGCCGGCTCGTCGAGCGCCTCTGCCCGTCGGCTTCGGTTCGGACGGCTCACGGACGTATGGCAGCCGAGGAGATAGAGAAGACACTTATGGATTTCATCTATGGCGATTTCGACGTGCTTATCGCCACGACTATTGTCGAAAACGGTATAGATATACCCAACGTCAATACGATAATTATAGACCAGGCGCAGAACTTCGGTCTCAGCGAACTGCATCAGTTGCGCGGCAGGGTAGGACGTTCCGACCGCAAGGCCTACTGCTATCTGCTGACGCCGCCCGACGAGTTCCTTACCGAAGATGCGCGCCGACGGTTGAGGGCTATCGAGGAGTTCTCCGATTTGGGTTCGGGATTCAATATAGCGATGCAGGACTTGGATATACGCGGAGCCGGCAATCTGCTTGGCGCCGAGCAGAGCGGTTTTATTGCCGATATAGGCTTTGAAACCTACCAGAAGATTATGCAGGAGGCTATTGCCGAGTTGCGAACCGAGGGACTGGATGTATCGGGCCTGTCATCTGCGGAGTGCGATATTGTGGAAAGTTCGCAGGAGTTTATCTCCGACTCCGTTATAGATATAGATATCGAGGCCGAACTGCCGGAGAGTTATGTTCACCAGCAGGCCGAGCGCCTGCGCCTCTACCGCGAACTCGACTCGTTGCGTGATGATGCGGCGCTGGATGCCTTTGCCGCGCGCCTGCGCGACAGATTCGGTGAGTTGCCGCCGGCGGCCGTCGAACTGCTTAATGTGGTGCGTCTGCGCCGTGAGGCGGTGCGTTTGGGTATGGAGCGCGTGAAGGTTAAGAACGGACTTATGATAGTGCGTTTTATAGGCGACCCGTCATCTCCCTATTTTGCCAGCGAGACATTCCGCCGCTTGTTGCAGACCATCACGCAGCAGCCCGACCGTTTTGTCCTCAAGCAGCGCGACGACCATCTTGCTATGACTGTCCGCAAGGTGGGAAGCATAGCCGAGGCTTGCAAAGTGCTTAAAAGCCTTTAGATGCAGATGAAGTTATTGAAAAACGATGAATTTAGTTATCGACATAGGCAATACATCGGCTAAAATTGCCGTTATGGATGAAAACGACATCGTCTGCCGCCGTACGGTACCACGTTTTACGTCAGAGGTGCTTGTCGGAGTGCTTGACGATTATCCGCTCATTGACAAGGCGATAGTATCGGCGTCGGGCAAAGATGCTGCGCGCGCGTATGCACTCGTTAGTGGGCGCGTGAAGTGTGCGTTGTTGTTTGACTCGTCGGTGCCTGTGCCGCTGAAAAATGGCTATGGCTCGCCTTCGACGCTTGGCTCGGACCGTTTGGCTGCCGCTGTGGGTGCGTCGGTGTTATACGGTCGCCGCAATATGCTGATAGTGGATTTCGGAACGGCGATAACGTATGACATAGTCTGCGACGGGACATTTATGGGCGGCAATATTTCGCTCGGTCTTCGCAGTCGCCTGAGGGCGTTGCACGAATATACGGCACACCTGCCGCTGTGCGAACCTACGGATGAGCGCCTGCCTTTCGGAACGACTACCGCAACGGCCGTCGAGCAGGGGGCAATGAGCGGTGTGGAATACGAAACCGAAGGCTATATTCGCCATTTTGGAGAAAAATATGACGATTTGTGCATAATTTTTACCGGAGGAGACGCGAAATACTTTGTTAAACGGATTAAAAATACGATATTTGCAAACCGTGATTTAATCTTTTTCGGATTGAACGCGATTTTGGAATATAACACAAATGCTGAACGGAAAGATAAATAGGGTTGCAGTCTTGGTGCTTGCGTCGCTTTTGACGCTCGGAGCAGTTGTTCCTGCCCGCTCGCAGACGAGCAGTATCAATGCCTATTCGCCGTACTCGATGTTCGGTATCGGCGAGTTGAGTACCCCGGGAGCGCTTCCAATGCGTTCTCTCGGAGGTGTGGGCGTTGCGTGGCGCAGTTCCTCAATGGCAAGCATAATCAATCCGGCAGGTTATAGCGCAACTGCCCGCAAGAGCCTTATATTCGACTTCGGCTTCGAGGGTATGTACATCGACAATACGCAGCGTAAGTATAATGCCGACAATAGTTACGCAGGTCTGGCGCGCAAAGCGAAGAACTCGATAAACTTCCACGAGATATCGGTTCAGATGCCGCTTGCCAAGGGGGTAGGTTTTGGTGTGAGCCTTACGCCGTACAGCAGTGTCGGCTATAAGATGAGTACCATCGAGCAGAGCGACGATATATGGGGACAGATAGGCCGTGTGCGTTACGACTACTCCGGTGAAGGAGATATTACGGAAGTTAAGTTCGGTGTCGGCTGGGAAATCTTCAAAGGTTTTTCGCTCGGTGCGGCAGGACTCTACTATTGGGGCGATATAGACCGTTCGTATTCATCGACTGTGGTAAACAATGTTACCGGCAGCGGTGTATACTCGGCTACGAAGGGCAACGACAATTACAGTGTCTCGAACTTTAAGTTCCAGGCAGGTTTGCAGTATAGCGTCATCAACACCGACAAGCGTATGCTTACCCTGGGTGCCACATACGATATCGGCGGCAGCCTTCGTCCACGTGTAACAAAGTATGTCTACGATAACGACTATGTGCAGACGACGGTTATAAACGAGGGGACCCGCAGCGCCATTCGTCTTCCCCAGCAGTGGGTGGCAGGTATTTTCTACCAGGATGCGCACTTTGCCGGAGGTTTTGACTATGTGCGTCAGGAGTGGGGCAGTTCAAACGGTTCATTCTCCGAAACGATGTACGGCGGTATCAAGGTTGCCTACGTTAATACGAATACCTTCAAGGCCGGTATAGAGTATACACCCAACCGCTTCGATGTGCGCCACTACTTTAACCGTATGGCCTACCGTGCAGGTTTTCGATACGGTGATTACTACCAGAGTTTCGGCGGGAAGCGTTTTGCGCAGTATGCCGTTACGCTCGGATTGGGATTCCCGGTTCGTTTTTTGGGAGCGTCGTCTGTGGACTTCGGTATAGAAATTGGCGGTCGGGGGTCGCACGCAAAGATTACGGATAATATTGGATTGATAAAACAACAGTATGTGAAATTCTCGATAGGCATATCGATGTTCGGCGACGACTATTGGTTTGTAAGACCCAAATATGATTAAGTTGTAAAGCGAACTAACCTGAAAAATAATATATATAAAATATCACAACGATGAAAAGAAGTAAAATTTTATTGACAACACTGTTCGCGGCTGCGGGGATGATGGCATTTGCGCAGGACTTCAGCGACCCTCAGTACGCCAAGTGGGGTGATACCCCCGAGGAGCGCAAAGAGAACATTCTCAACAGTACCTTCCTGAAGGAGTCGGTACAGAATCGTGAGTACGGTGCTGCTACGGAATATCTGAAGATTCTGGTGGAGAAGTGTCCTACTGCCAGTGAGAATATATATGTTAATGGCATTAGCCTTTATAAAAACAAGATAGCGCGTGCCAAGAGCGTTGCCGAGAAGCGCGGTTATGTCGATTCGCTGATGTGGGTCTACGATTTGCGCAACCAATATTTCGGCGACCACGCAACACGCGGCACGGTATATATCCTCGATCGAAAGGCTCGTGAATTGCTCACCTATGATGCCTCTGACCGCGACGGCGTTCGCAACGCCTTCGTGGAGGCTATCAATGCTTCAATCAGCAGTACGGGTACGGCTGACCCTGAACTTATGGCAATATATTTCAAGGAGTTGTGCGACGATTATAAAAATGATGAGATAGAGACGACAGATGTGCTTAATGCCTATGAGTGGCTCTCGCCCCATTTTGAGAATGTAAGCGAGGAGCAGGAGAAACACCGTACTACCTTCGAGGCATGCTTCGGTCTCAGCGGCGCTGCCAGTTGTGAGAATCTCGAAGCGCTCTTTGCAAAGAAACTTGCGGCTTCTCCCAATGACCCCAAATTGCTCGGTCAGGCGGTTGGTCTTATGTCGCGTGCGAACTGCGATTCGGAGTTCTTTTACAATACGGCAGAGCGTTACTATGAGGTGCAGCCCTCATCCGAAACCGCTCTGTTCCTTGCACAGGCTTTCCAGAACAAGAAGGAGTTCGGCAAAGCCAATACCTACCTTCGCGAGGCGCTTAAAAACGAAACCGACAATGCCGAGCGTGTGAAACTGCTTGTCCGCATATCTGTTATAGAGTATGCCGCACAGCATATCAGCGCTGCCAAAGAGGCGGCAGAAGATGCGATTCGCATCGACCCCGAGAACGGATATGCATACTTTATCCTTGCGCAGACCTTTGCGGCAGGCAACGGCAGTTGCAGCGGTATCGCTCGCGAGGCTACCTATTGGGTTGCATACGATACAATGAGCAAAGCCGTTCAGCGCCTGGATTCGGAGCCTGACACGAAGAATAACGCACAAACTCTTCTCTCGGCATATCGTCGCTCGTTCCCCACGCAGGAGGAGTGCTTCTTCAATGAGTTGAAAGAGGGTAGTGTATACGTAGTGCCTTGCGGTCTTGCTGCAGGTCGCAGTACGACGGTACGCTATCGCTAACAGGTGCGCTTGCACTCGAATATGACAACAGTAATCAGAAAATATGCGATGATAGCACTCTCCTTGTTGGGGAGTGCTTCGTTGCTGTTGTCATGTAGCGACGGTGATGCCGTATCCGAAGCGCCCGATACCGAGAAGTTGAAGACCGAGCATAGCGAACACCTATCTATTATTATGTCGGAGAATGGTCGCAGGTCGTACTTCTTCCGTACCCCGTTGCTTGAGGGATATACTCTTGCACGCGAGCCATACAGGGAGTTTCGCAAGGGCGTAGAAATAACGACCTATCAGAATGACTCCATGTCCACCGTCAATACGGTGCTTACGGCCAACTATGCAATCTATTATGAAAACCGCAAGTTGTGGGAGGCTAAAGGCAATGTTGTCGTTGTCAAGTCTGACGGCACAAGACTCTACACACAGCAGTTGTTCTGGAACTCTATGACCGAGCAAATCTATTCTAATGTCGATACGAAGATTGTCAAGGGCGAAGATGTCTTTTTCGGTGAGGGCTTCGAGTCGGACGAAGAGATTAAGCAGTGGCGCTTCCGTCGCATGACAGGTCATATGTACGTAGATGTTTCTCAGAACGAAGATAATGACGATGATAATGGTAACAGCGACGGTAGAGAGGGGACGTCAGCCAATAACGCAGGCAAGAGCGGTACAGTCTCTTCGTCAGCACCTGCATCATCATCAGCGGAGACGCAATCGACACAAGACTCATCGAAGTCTCGCGTCTCTGCGCGCTCCAATCGCAGCGATTCGGAGACAAAACGACCTCACCGCACAGCCGATGTAGATGCTGTCCCGCTTCAGCCCTTGCCATTGCAGGCGAATTGATAGTTGAAGAGGGTAACCAATAGTTTCCGGAATGACCACGTCGCTGATAATCATACTTATAACGGTTGTAGTAATGCTGCTGCTGTCGGGATTTTTCTCGGGGATGGAGATTGCATTCGTTAATAAGAACAGGCTGAAACTCGAGATAGACCGTAAGCAGAGCCGTCTTTTTGACTATATAGCGTCGGTGTTCTCGCGTAATCCGGGGCAGTATATCACCACGATACTTGTCGGCAATAATATCGCGTTGGTTATCTATTCGTTGTGTATGTCCCAACTTCTTCGGACGGTTGCTGCACGATTTGGCTGGGGCGATATCAGTGAAGGGTCAGTGGTTCTCGAGACGGTAATTCCTACCATAATTATAATCTTCGTAGCCGAGTTTATCCCCAAATCCGTTGTCCGCAGCAATCCGAACTTCTATTATCGTGTTTTTGCACCTGTAATATACTTTTTCTACGTTATTCTCTATCCGATAGTCGGCTTTGCGACGCTTGTCTCCTATGGTATCTTGCGTCTTTTCGGACGCAGGGTACGGAGTGCGGACGGCCGTATGCACTTCGACCGCAGTGATTTGGAGAATCTTCTCGACAACAACAATCTTGATACCCAGCACGATGCCGACCAGGAGATTCGCATCTTTCAGAATGCGCTGGACTTTGCCGATATGCGTGTTCGGGACTGTATGGTAACGAGGGTCGATGTCGAGGCAGTGGATATAGACGATACGGATATAGAGTCGCTCACGGCGCGCTTTGTCGATACTATGTACTCGCGTATATTTGTTTGGCGCGGGTCGATTGACAATATTATAGGCTATGTCAATTCCAAGAGCCTGTTCCGCGAGCCGGCGTCGCTGTCCGAGGTGTTGATGAAGGTGGACTATGTTGCCGAGACGCTGCCGTTGCAGAATATGCTCGAGCATTTTATGAAGAGCCGGAGCAATGTCGCTGTCGTGATAGACGAGTTTGGCGGCACGGCAGGTATAATATCGCTTGAAGATGTCCTCGAGCAAATCTTCGGAGAGATAGAGGATGAGCATGATACTCCGGAACTTATAGAGAAGTGCGTAAGGGATGGTGAGTATGTCTTTTCGTGCCGTCTCGAGGTGCGGTATCTGAATGAGAGATATGGACTTGATATAGAGGAGAGCGAGGAGTACGATACGCTTGCCGGCTATATTATATATCATTATGAGGGATTGCCGTCGGCGGGTGAATCGCTTACTGTCGGTAATCTTCATATACGTATTCTGCGTACTACACGCTCCCGCATTGAACTTGCGCGCGTAGAAATATTGAAAAATTAGCGTGAAAGCGATTATTTTATGAATAAAATCACTATCTTTGAATGCTAAAACAGAAATTGTAAAACTTAATAAATTATATGGCAACTCTTAACACATTAAGAACCAAGTTTGGCGTAGTGCTGTCGGCTATTATAGCCTTCGCCCTTTTGGCATTTATCTTATCGCTCAGAACCGAGATGGGCTTCTTTTCGACCAATAATCCCAAGATAGGCGAGATTGGCGGCGATAAGATTAAGTATTCAGAGTATAATGAAGTATACCAGACGATTAAGGATGGCAATATCTTCATCACTAATAATCCTAACGCAGACGTTATGATTGCGCAGGAGGCTTGGCAGACTCTTATAGAACGTCATGCTTATCTCCCGGGTTTTGACCGTATGGGTATAAGTGTTACGGATACAGAGCGTATGTCGATGCTCAGAGGCGAACACGTATCGGTAGTCTATGACTATCTGTTCAGATCTTTGGGTATTCCGTACGAGAATGTATCCGAGTTCCTTATCTCGGCAGAGGAAGACCCTGCTTTTGCTCCTGTATGGTCGTATATGAATAATCTTGCGGTCAGAGCTTCCCAGATGGATAAATATATCAGCCTTGTAAACAGTGGTATATATGTTAATTCGCTTGAGGCGGAGATGGGTGTGGAGTACGGCAACTCTTTTGACGGCAAGCTGGTATGCCTGAGTTACTCGTCGCTGGATGATGCCGATTTCAGCGTAAGCGATAACGATATCAAGCGTTACTACAAAGAGCATAAGGCAAAGTTCAGAACTGAGCCTTCGCGTACCATATCATATGTAACATTCGAGGCTCTGCCTACACAGGAAGACAGACTTGCAATAAATGCAGAAGTTGATAATATCGCCGCAGAGTTGAGTGCTGCCGACGATAAGAGAGTCGCTTTGCGCGATCACTCCAGATACGTTACCAATGACGAGACCTTTGTACGCGTAGACAACCTTCCTGAAGAGTCGGTCGAACTTCTTAAGGCCGGCAACATCTATGGTCCCGTATCGGAGGTCGTCGCAGGCAATACGTCTCTTAATATCGATGTACCTCTGGAGTTCTGCCAGGCGCCTGACTCGCTCGGTGTAAAAATACTGGCTCTCCCTGCAACGGAACGAGCATTGGCTGACAGTCTTATAAACCTCCGCTCGGCAACGGCATTTGAAGAGGCTATGGATAAGTATAAGGATAACGGCAGCGATAATGGCGTAGCGCCTTTTGCTTATTATTCGGGTAAGCAAATTGCGCCTCGGTTCGCATCGGCTGCGGAGGGCGATATCTTTGAACTTGCATCGAATGATATGAATACCATTCTGCTTTCGTATGTATACAAGGTAGTCGGTCCCAAGTCGTTGTATGTAAATCTCGCTCATGTAAGATATCCTGTCAGACCGTCTGCAGGAACTGTTGAAACCGTATCATCTGAAGCAAATGCTTTTGTCGCAAAGGCTCAAGGTTCTGTCGAGACCTTCGATTCGGCCGCAAAAGAGGTGTCGCAGATACCCGAGATGGCTATATTGAACAGCGGCAACAATACGGTCTATGGTCTTGCAGGTTCACACGAGATAGTTCGCTGGGCTTATGGAGAAAAGACGAATGTCGGCGATGTATCGAAAGTTTTCCAGTTGGGTGATAAATATGTAGTGGCCGTTGTTACGGCAATCCAGGATGATGAGTATCGCTCAATTAATAGTGTAGCGAGCGAGATTCGCGCAGAGCTGATTCGTCAGAAGAAATACGATGCCATCGTCGCAAAGATTAACGGAAACGATATAGCAGACATCGCAGCATCGTTCAATGAGGAGGTTCGCAATTTCAACGATGTAACGTATGAGACGCTGTATGTTGCAGGCAAGAATGAACCTCGCCTTGTCGGAGCCATCGCCTCTGCAACGCAGACAGATGTTCTTTCGTTGCCGGTCAAAGGCAATGACGGTGTATACCTCTTCGTTGTAGAGAATATTGACGACAGCAAAAAGAAAACTGTCGAGGAGGAGCGCACCCTTTTACAGTCAGAAGCGGAGGCAAAAGCCAATATGAACATAGGTGCAACGCTTCTTAAAATGGCAGAAATAAAGGATTTCCGCAATAGATATTTGTAAACCGTTTTAATGGAATAGATATCCGAAGATGGAATAAAAGCGGAGAGGGTTCCCTCTCCGCTTTTATGTTTATAGTCTTATTATAATGTTGTTGTCTGTCCTGCTGTTCCGTCCTGCTGTTCTGTACTGCTGTCCTGCCTTAATAGCCCCCTTGTTATAGTGTCAGTTGTCTATTGATACATACTGGCACTCTATGCCGACACGTCTTAACAGTTCCAAACCCTCGTCCGAGCGGTAATTGTCGCAGTAGACTATGCGCTTGATTCCGGCCTGGATTATTAGTTTGGAACACTCGATGCAGGGCGATGCCGTAACGTAGAGCGTTGCTCCGTCGCAGTTGTTTGCGCTTTTCGCCACTTTGGTTATGGCATTGGCCTCGGCATGCAGCACATACGACTTGGTTTTGCCTGCCTCGTCCTCGCATATATTCTCAAAACCGGATGGGGTGCCGTTGTATCCGTCCGAGATTATCATCTTGTCCTTGACTATGAGCGCACCCACTTTGCGGCGCACGCAATATGAGTTTTCAGCCCATACGCGCGCCATACGCAGATAGCGTATATCCAACTGCCGCTGCTTTTCTTCTGCGTATCCCATAATAGCCGGTTTCTTCTGTGTGGTTAAACTATGAATATGCTGATTACAATCCTTGACCGTGACAGTTTTTGTACTTTTTACCGCTGCCGCACGGACACGGGTCGTTGCGGCCAATCTTCTTTTCAACGTGTATTGGCGCCGGTTTCGACTTTTCGGCATTGCCTGCCTGTGCGGCAGCCTGCATACGTGAAGCCTGCAATTTATTCACGTCTACCTTTGGACGCTGACTCTGCTGTATGCGTTGTGTAGGTTCTGCATTGTTCTCGCGAACCGGCACGTATGCCTTGTTAAGAATCGACAAGACAGTACGGTTGATATCCTCAATCATCTTCGAGAACAGACCGTAAGATTCAAATTTGTATATCAGCAGCGGGTCTTTCTGCTCGTATGTCGCATTCTGAACGCTCTGGCGCAGGTCATCCATCTCTCGCAGGTGTTCACGCCATGCGTCGTCGATAGCGGTGAACATCACAATCTTCGAGAATACCTTGAATATTTCTGCACCATCCGTCTCTTTGCACTTGCGCAGATTGACCGGAACGTTGTAACCCAGATGTCCGTTTGTCAGCGGGAAATACATAACGGTGTCGAGTTGCTCTTTCCGCTCCTCATATACGCGCTGCATAACAGGACGCACGGTATCGGCAACCGCCTTGGCATGACGATTATAGGTTTCGCGTATATCATTGACAATCATCTCCACCTTTTGTTCATGGCGTGCGTTGTTGTACTGCTCGGCACTGAATGTAGGCTGCGTCGCGACTTCGCGCAGCAACTCAAGTTGAATACCATCGAAATCCCAACCGTCGTGAGTTGCTATGAACGCTTCGGCATAGTCGTACATTATGTTATTCAGGTCAATCTCGATGCGTTCTCCGAAGAGCGCATGGCGGCGACGCGTATATATGACTTCACGTTGGGAGTTCATCACGTCGTCATATTCGAGCAGACGCTTACGGATACCGAAGTTGTTCTCCTCGACCTTTTTCTGTGCGCGTTCTATGGCGTTGCTCATCATTCGGGACTGTATCACCTCGCCCTCTTCGATTCCCATACGGTCCATAACCGATGCAATACGTTCCGAACCGAACAGTCGCATCAAATCATCCTCGAGCGATACGAAGAACTGCGACGAACCCGGGTCTCCCTGACGTCCCGAACGACCTCGCAACTGACGGTCCACGCGACGGCTCTCATGACGCTCTGTACCGATTATCGCCAAACCGCCAGCATCTTTAACTTCGGGTGTCAGCTTGATGTCGGTACCACGACCTGCCATGTTGGTTGCAATGGTTACCTGTCCGGCACGACCTGCTTCGGCTACGACTTGAGCCTCGAGTTGATGCTGCTTGGCATTAAGCACATTGTGTTTTATACCTCGCAACTTGAGCATACGGCTGAGCAACTCTGAAATCTCTACCGAAGTCGTACCGACCAGTACCGGACGTCCTTCGCCGACCAAACGTACAATCTCGTCGATTACAGCATTGTACTTTTCGCGTTTAGTCTTGTATATCAGGTCATCACGGTCCTGTCGAATTACTTCACGGTTTGTCGGGATTGCCACTACGTCGAGTTTGTAAATGCTCCAGAACTCCGATGCTTCAGTCTCGGCGGTACCGGTCATACCTGCCAGTTTGTGATACATACGGAAATAGTTTTGCAACGTTATGGTTGCAAAAGTCTGTGTAGCGGCCTCTACCTTTACATGCTCCTTGGCCTCTATTGCCTGATGCAAACCGTCAGAATAGCGGCGACCGTCAAGAATACGACCCGTCTGCTCATCCACGATTTTCACCTTGTTGTCCATAACGACATACTCCACATCCTTCTCGAACATGGCATACGCCTTCAGCAACTGGTTCACGGTGTGTACGCGCTCGGACTTTACGGCATAGTCATTTATTATAGCATCACGCTTCTGCGTCTTCTCTTCGGGGGACAGATTGGATTTTTCAAGGTCGGCAACTTCTGAACCGATGTCAGGCAGGACGAAGAATCCGTCTTCATTGAAGTATTTCGACAGCATCTCGTGGCCTTTGTCCGTAAGTTCCACAGAGTTGAGTTTCTCGTCTATCACAAAGAACAACTCATCCGTTATCTCCGGCATACGGCGGTAGTTGTCCTCCATATATATTTTCTCGGTCTTTTGCAGTTGAGCCTTGACGCCCTGCTCCGAGAGGAATTTTATTAACGGCTTGTATTTGGGCAGACCCTTGTGTGCGCGCAGCATCGCAATGCCGCCCTCCTCGTTTTTGCCTTCAGCCATCAGTTTGCGGGCTTCAGCGACGAGATTGGTTACGAAGTTCTTCTGCAAATTGTACAGTTGCTCTATCGCGGGGCGATATTGCTCGAACATCTGGTCATCGCCTTTGGGTACCGGACCGGATATGATAAGCGGGGTACGTGCATCATCTAT
>JAFLRT010000140.1 GCA_022511295.1 Alistipes sp.
CTGTGCCGAGAAATGTCAGCCTGAACATAATGTAAGCTGTATGTCAGTGTTTAAATTCTGCGAAAAAATCGTTTCCCTTATCATCGACAATTATGAATGCCGGGAAATTTTCGACGCGTATTTTGCGTACGGCCTCCATGCCGAGTTCGGGGAAGTCGATGACTTCGACACTCTTGATGCTGTCGCGGGCGAGGATTGCGGCAGGTCCGCCAATCGAACCGAGATAAAAACCTCCGTGCTTGCGGCAAGCGTCAGTAACCTGTTGTGAACGATTGCCTTTCGCAACCATCACCATTGATCCTCCAAGACTTTGGAACAGGTCTACGTATGGGTCCATACGTCCCGCAGTTGTCGGTCCGAAACTTCCCGAGGGCATTCCGGTTGGTGTTTTGGCTGGTCCGGCATAGTAAACCGGATATTTCTTGAAATAATCCGGCAGCGGCTGACCATTATCAACAAGTTGTTTGATGCGTGCATGAGCTATGTCGCGCGCAACAAACAATGTTCCACGCAGATTCAGACGGGTTTTGACAGGGTATTTCGACAGTGTTGACAGAACTTTTTCCATACCTT
>JAFLRT010000141.1 GCA_022511295.1 Alistipes sp.
CCACCTACGGACGCCTCGGCGCCCTCGAAACCGAGGATCAGCTCTCGTTTGCCCGCTACCTGGCGGCGCAGTCCTATGTCGATCCCGACCGCATCGGCATCTACGGCTGGTCCTACGGCGGATTCATGGCGCTGAGCTGCGCACTGAAGGGCGACGGCCTGTTCAAGGCGGCCATAGCCGTGGCACCCGTCACTTCGTGGCGATTCTACGACTCGATTTACACCGAGACCTACAACGGTCTGCCGGCCGACAACCCCGCAGGTTACGACGACAACTCGCCGCTCAACTTCACCGAGAGACTCTCGCCGCGCACCCGCCTGCTGATGATTCACGGCA
Source organism: Alistipes sp. (assembly GCA_022511295.1). Taxonomy (GTDB): domain Bacteria; phylum Bacteroidota; class Bacteroidia; order Bacteroidales; family Rikenellaceae; genus Alistipes. The sequence continues at coordinate 337 of JAFLRT010000141.1, forward strand.
CGGCCGACGACAACGTACACTTCCAGAATTCGGTGGAGATGGCCCGGCGGTTGAATGCGCAGCGAGCCTCGTATGACATGATGGTCTACCCCGACCAGAACCACTCGATGATGCCCGACGACTTTCGCAACGTCACCTTGAAGATGATTACCTACACGCTCGAACACCTGTGATGCGGACTCTGACCGTCGAAACGCCTGTCGGGCCGCTGACACTCACCGAGTCCGACGGC
>JAFLRT010000142.1 GCA_022511295.1 Alistipes sp.
CCAACGGACAGCGCATCAACCAAATCAAACTCCCGGGCCGAATAGTCAGCACGGGATGGTCGTTCGGATATACATTCAAGTCGCGGCAGGACCGCTCGAAACCCGCCATAAACGACATCAACAGCATCCCGCCCGAGTATATGAATCCGTTCTACGACCCCTACGGGCAGCTGGACCCCGTGTTGCGGCGTCAGTATATGTCGCAGGCCTACTACGACTTCTCGCTGCCGTGGAACTTCGGCGTGAACTACAACATCAGCTACTCGTCGTCGCCGTTCAACAACGGCACCACGGGCGTGCGGCGCACCGTCACGCAGACCATCGGATTCAACGGCAGCATAAACATCACATCGAAGATGGGTCTGACATTCACGGGCGGTTTCGACATCAAGGCCCGCAAACTGACCACCTCGGCCATCAGCATCACGCGCGACCTGCACTGCTGGCAGATGTCGTTCTCGTGGATTCCGTTCGGCTACCACCGCAGCTGGAGCTTCAACATCGGCGTGAAGGCAGCGTCGCTGTCCGACCTCAAGTACGACAAGAGCCAGAGTATGTAC
>JAFLRT010000143.1 GCA_022511295.1 Alistipes sp.
CAAGCATGTATCAGAAGGTTTCGACCGACATGAACTTCGTCTCGCGCGAAGAGGAGGTCATGCAGTTCTGGCGGGACAACGACGTCTTCAAGAAGATGGTCGCCCTGCGTCAGGGCGCGCAGCCGTTCACGTTCTTTGACGGCCCGCCCACGGCCAACGGCAAGCCGCACATCGGCCATGTGCTCACGCGCGCGATCAAGGACGTCATCCCGCGCTATCGCACGATGAAGGGCTACGACGTGATGCGCAAGGCCGGCTGGGATACGCACGGCCTGCCGGTGGAGCTGGAGGTCGAGAAGCTGCTCGGCCTTGACGGCAAGCCGCAGATCGAGCAGTACGGCATCGAGCCGTTCATCAAGGAGTGCAAGAAGTCCGTCTGGAAGTACAAGACCGAGTGGGAGCAGATGAGCGAGCGCGTCGGCTTCTGGGCGGACATGGAGAACCCCTACATCACCTACGAGGACAACTACATCGAGTCCGAGTGGTGGAGCCTCAAGAAGATCCACGAGAAGGGCCTGCTCTACAAGGGCCACAAGATCGTGCCCTACTGCCCGCGCT
>JAFLRT010000144.1 GCA_022511295.1 Alistipes sp.
CAGAAGGTGACGCCCGAGCAGCTGCGCGAAGTGGAGCAGTTAGTCAACGCCGCGATCCGCGCCAACCATCCGCTCGAGGAGAACCGCAACGCCACCAAAGAGGAGGCGGCCGCCTGCGGCGCGATGATGCTCTTCGGCGAGAAGTACGGCGACCGCGTGCGCATGGTGCGCTTCGGTACGTCGGTCGAGCTGTGCGGCGGTACGCACACGAGCGCCACGGGCAACATCGGTTTCTTCAAGATCCTCTCCGAGGGGGCGGTTTCGGCCGGCGTGCGCCGCATCGAGGCGGTGACCGGTACGCGGGCCGAGGGCGTGGTCTATTTAGCCGAGGATGCGATGCGCAACCTCTCGGAATATCTGAACAATCCGCAGGTGCTGCAGGCGGTCAAGAAACTGCTCGAAAACAACGAGAACCTCTCGAAAGAGGTCGAGACGCTGCGCCGCGAGCAGGTGGCCGAGATGGCCGAGAAGATTCTCGCCTCGATTCCCGAGCGCGACGGCATGCAGCTCTTCGCCACGCAGTCGAAGCGCCTTCCCGAGTTTGTCAAGGATTTG
>JAFLRT010000145.1:0-258 GCA_022511295.1 Alistipes sp.
GCCGTGGCCAACATCCCGGGAGCCGTTCCCTGCACTTCGACGCTGGCGCTGACCAACGCCACGCTCAAGTATGCCATTCAGTTGGCCGACAAGGGGTGGCGCAAGGCTTGTGCCGAGAATCCGGAACTGCGCAAGGGATTGAACATCATCGGCGGCGAGGTCTGTCATCAGGGCGTGGCCCAAGCGTGGGATCTTCCCTACACCGAGATCCGGCTCTAATCATATTGTCGGCAGAGCGCTCTGCGCGATATTTATATA
>JAFLRT010000145.1:268-549 GCA_022511295.1 Alistipes sp.
TGGCTAATCACGCATTTTGTGCCCCTATTTGCGCCCCTCCAAAAATAAAAACCTCCTAAGTATCTGTATTTAGACGACTTAGGAGATTGCTTTGAGGTCTGAAGCGGATTCGAACCGCTGTAGACGGTTTTGCAGACCGTTGGCTAAGCCACTCACCCATCAGACCATCTGGGTCTCGTTGCGGCGAACGAGCGTGCAAATATAAACATTTTATCTTAAATACAAAAATCATAGCGTATTTTTCGAAAAATATCACGCACTTTCCGCATCCGCCATATCCG
>JAFLRT010000146.1 GCA_022511295.1 Alistipes sp.
TAAAACAACATTACAATAAGCAGGCAAAATATCCCATAGGCCAAAAAAATTTTTCCGGTTCCATTAATTTTTCACTCCGTCGCCGACGGCTCCTTTGCTCGGAGTCACAACGTCTTGCGGCTCGGGTACGCAACCAAAACGGAGTACGTCGTGCGATTATTGTACGGCTGATAGCATATATACGTAAAAACGCCGCCGATGTTTCAATCTTGTTGCGGCGTCGAAAAAAATAGGGCGTTTTTTTTGCACTTATCGAAAAATGGTGTATCTTTGCCGACGCATTTGGAACACACACAGTGCGATGGCGCGATAGCTCAGCCGGTTAGAGCGCAGGATTCATAATCCTGAGGTCGAGAGTTCAAGTCTCTCTCGCGCTACTCGACGAGGCCGATAAAATTATCGGCCTCGTTTTTTTAATTGGGGGGGCTCGTTTTTCTTTTTCTAATTGGCGGCTTTTTTGGTGTAATTACGCGCTCCTGTCAGATGGTTCTCGGGCGGCTACATACACTCGAAGACCGCCGAAAACATACGTCCGTAGTATTCC
>JAFLRT010000147.1 GCA_022511295.1 Alistipes sp.
AGTACTCCATCACTCCTCACGACAGCAGTTGAGAAGTCGACACCGCGCAGTAGTGCTGCCAAGGCATTGTGGTCACGGATGTCAGTACCCTCCGGAGCGACAATCATATATTTGTTGAACATCATCTGTCCGGCACCCCACATGGCGGATAGAGCCTGTTTGGCGTGTCCAGGATAACGCACAGCCAATGAAACAATTGCCATATTATGCGAAACCCCTTGAGGAGGCATGTAGAGGTCGCGTAGTTCGGGTAACAGAGCCAGTCGGATAGGAGTAAGGAAGATTTTTTCGGTTGCCTTCGAAATAAAGAAGTCCTCTTTGGGCGGGATGCCGACGAGAGTGGCAGGCCAGACGGCATCGCGACGATGGGTAATGGCGGTGACGTGCAGCACAGGATAGAGGTCGCAGAGTGAATAGAAACCGGTATGGTCGCCGAATGGACCTTCAATAGTTTTGTCCGCGAGTGTATCGACAAAACCTTCGATGACGAAATCGCAGTCGGCCGGTATCCAAATGTTGTTTGTGAGCGATTTGACGAGTTTTA
>JAFLRT010000148.1 GCA_022511295.1 Alistipes sp.
TAATCAGCAGCGACGTACCTCCGTAGAAGTATGCGAACGATTGCTGGACATTGAGGAAGCGCATTGCCAGTGCCGGCAGAATCGCCACAATGGCGAGGAACACCGAACCGGGCAACGTAATTCTCGTCATGATGTTGTCGATATAGCCGACGGTCTGCTTGCCGGGTTTCACGCCCGGGATGAAGCCGCCGTTGCGTTTCATATCGTCAGCCATCATTTGAGGGTTGATGATAATCGCGGTGTAGAAGTACGTGAACGCGATTACCAGCACTGCCAGCGTAAAGTTGTACCAGAAGCCTGTCATCGAGGAGAATGCTCCTGCGAAGCCCGGGGCCACTCTGGCGAACAGCATGGGGATGAACATCAGTGCCTGTGCGAAGATGATAGGCATCACATTGGCTGCATTCATCTTCAGCGGGATATACTGACGCACTCCGCCGTACTGTTTGTTGCCGACCATACGTTTGGCATACTGTACGGGGACCTTGCGCACAGCCTGAACGACTGCTATCGTCGCAAGGAACACGAGGAACAACAG
>JAFLRT010000149.1 GCA_022511295.1 Alistipes sp.
TACCATTCCTTCATCACAGGATTTCCGTCCTTATCAACCGCTTTGCCGCAGGCGTCAATACACGCCGCGCCGGAGTTGATCAGATGGATGAAGCCGCCACAGTCCTTCGCCACGCCTTCCAGCTCATAGCCTGTGGCCTTTTTCACCGCATCCCCGCTCCAATATGTACGCACATCCGCAAATATCTGCGCGCGGTTTGTCAAAAGCTTCATGAACATCATGCCCAGACCGTTCAACACGTCATTTTCCGTCGCCAGCACATATGGCTCACGCGCGCCGTTCCAGTCGAAGGAGCTGTTGAGGAGCGCCTCCGCGAAATCGCAGTTGGGATAGAAATCCGTCCACTGACGCTGACCCTGGAAGCCCGCCGCCAGCGCGTTGTGGCCGCACATCTCCTCCTCACAGCCTTTGGGAAGCTTGGGATTGCCGTTCATCAGATCTTTTATAATGCACATCATCTTTACGACAAACTTCCAGTCCTCCTCCTTCTGCTCAGGAGTCTTCTGCACCTCGGGAGGATTCTTGTCGAAGC
>JAFLRT010000015.1 GCA_022511295.1 Alistipes sp.
CCCAAAAAAAGAGGATTGGCATTACCAATCCTCCAATCCTTGAGCGGAAAACGAGACTCGAACCCGCGCTACGCGCGGATATTCTCGCGAATTTATATCTACACCCCCTAACCCCCTGGAAGGGGGAACCTTTGTGGTCGCTCGTGCGAATCCCGTTGTCGCAAATGCACAAAAAAAGGATAACCAATTCGGTTATCCTCTTTTCGTGAGCGGAAAACGAGACTCGAACTCGCGACCCCAACCTTGGCAAGGTTGTGCTCTACCAACTGAGCTATTTCCGCAAATGCGAGTGCAAATATACGCCTATTTTTTTATTCTGCAAATAAAATCTGAAAAAATATTGCTTTTTTAACGCATTTCAACTTCAGGCAATGTTCTCAGCTATGATTTCCGACAAGTCGGCTATGCGTTTTGTCGCACCGCGCACCAGTGCTTTCTTACACAACGGGCAAGCCGTAACTGTCGTGTCCGCCGTTGTGGCCTCCAGCTCCCGAATCACATCACGCGCTATCGTCAACTGCTGACCGTCATTTATCGCCGTGTTGGCCAACGAAGAACCGCAACAGAATGCATCCTCCCTCGTGTGTGCAGGCTCGACAAGCGCTCCCACGACCTCTATAACAGCGCGCGGCTCATCGTATATACCGCATCCGCGACCAAGTTCGCACGGGTCATGATAGGTAAATACACGCTCTTCGGAATGTTTCAACTTCAATCTGCCTGCGCGTATCAGACGCAGAATATATTCCGAGTGGTGCAGCACCTCTATCCCTTCCAGATTGTATCTCTCGCGGAACTCGCGCAGACATATCGGACACGATGTAACGAGGGTCGTGATACCGTGTTTGCGGAACAATTCCGTATTGAAGTCCACCATCATCTGCGCTGCATCGACCTCGCCCGAGAGTTTCAGAGGACGCCCGCAGCAGACGCCTCCCTCACGGTCGGCCCACCATACATCTTCGCCGGCAGCATCGAATATACGCTGCATGGCATCGAGCGTTTTGGGTGTCAGGCGCGTCATACAGCCCGAGAAATAACCCGTGCGGCCGCTGCCCTGTGAGCAGTCGAGACCCTCAAGATAGTCGTAGCGCTTCTCGCCGGCGGTGTTGCGCATCGTCGTGCGCGAGTTCTGGCGCAGCGTATTGAGGTTGATGCCTACGGGGCATATCTGTTCGCAGCGACCGCACATAAGGCAGTTGTTGGCCACCTTCTGCTGAAGCATATTGTAGCGACGGTCGCGCAGAAAGTATACAGACTGCACATCATTTATGCCGAGACTGCTCTGCAACTGACATGGGTCTATGCAGATACCGCAGCGCGAGCAGGCCTCAACCTCGAAGTTGTCGTATGACTTTTCGTGCGTCTCGGGACGCAGTTTGTAGTAGCGGAGGAAGATGAGCGGTATCTCCGTAAAGATATGCATATAGCGGGAGAAGGGCATCGCAACGAAAAATACTCCCAGCGCACAGGAGTAGAACCACCATGCAGGCTCGTATAACGCGATGAGAGTGTCGTTGCCCAAACTCTTTTCAAGCAGCGCACCCAACCCTCCGGTGAGGAACGAGCCGCCGCCATAAACACCGCAGGTGATGCTCTCGGCGACAAGACGTGCCGGAAAGACGAACCATAGAGCCGAAAGGGCTATGCGGTCGAAGAGTATATGTTTTGTTGTACGCTTCATGCCGAGGACGCGCGAACGCAGACGCTTCAGCCATGCCAACGCCACGCCCGAGAGGACGAAGAGCAACAGCAGGTCCATAATGAAGTCGAATGCGGGCTTGCTGTCCGGAATACCGTTGAGCGGCATGAAGTATTTGAAGAAGACGTGTCCTTGCAGCGGTACGAACCTCGCTCCGAGATATGCGACTGTCTCAATCCAGCCCACAGCGATAAGCAGAAACCAGCCGAAAGCCAGGCTCATATGCATATATCCCAACACTGGATTTACGCGGAATATACGTCGGTGCAGCAGCGATTCGCGCACCGTCTCCCACACTGCACCAAGCGTGCGGGTGGTAAATATCCCTTTAATTATAAGTCTCTTGTCGCTTTTGGGCAGACGCCACAGCCAGAGCGTATATTTGAAGACTATCACGGCGAACATCACCGTGCAGCCTATGATGAATGGCAGACAGAAGGCAGCGAAAAATTTCATATCACAACTCTCCAAGTTTACGTTTTATAAGCATCACTACGGCGCGTGTATTTATACCGCGCGGGCATACCAAACGGCATTTGCCGCACATCATACACTTGTTCAACTCTTCGTATGCGCCGGCATATTCACCTCGCCGCACCAAAGTATGCACCTTGCGGAAGTTGAACTTCGTGAGGCCTCCCGCCGTGCAGACAGCCGTGCAGGCGCCGCAGCCTATGCAGGTCTGCAACTCGGGCATCTCTTTAAGCAGGTCGTAACTCGGCTGCATATTGTTGCGGTCGATATCTATGATGCGCGGTTTGCTGATAGTATATCCGAAGTCAATCATTCACTCTCTCATTTAGTCTTTGTTGAGCATACGCAGTACGGCGCAAGCCGCTGACGCACCTTCGCCGGCTGCCTCGCATACGTTTTTGGGTGCTGTTACGGCACCGGCATAGAATATCCCGTCGGCATTGCTGCGGACGATACCGCCGAAGGGGTCCGAGGGCTGCATAAATCCGCTGGGCTGCACACTGAGACCCTCCACGCTACGGGCTAAAGCATAGTTCATATCGTTTGCCTTCATACCGACCATAAGCACCAGCATATCGACGCCGATTTTGAGAGGTCGTCCCGTAAGCGTATCTTCAGCCTTGATTTGCAGACGGTGGTCGAACGTGGGTCCAACCTCCGATATGCGTCCGCGCACGAAGTGGATATTGTACTTCTGCTGCGCTTCGCGATACATCTCCTCATACCCGGGGCCGAACATACGTATATCCATATAGAAGTTGAATACTTCAGCCTGCGGGAAGAGGCTCTTGAGTTCTATTGCCTGCTTGACGCCCGTTACGCAGCACACCTTCGAGCAGTGGCGCTGACACACCTTCTCGTCGCGCGAACCCACGCAGTGGAGTATGGCTATCTGTTTGGGCTTTTCGCCGTTTTTGAGCGTTACACTGCCTTTGTTGAACATCTCTTCGAGGTCGGCCGACGTTATGACATTGTCGTAGATGCCGTATCCGTACTCCTCCTTTACCGATGCATCAAAGACGGTGAATCCGGTGGCTATCACTATCGCATCGCAGGCAATCTCCTCGCCCGTCGCAAGGGTAACGCATCCGGTTCTGACATCTTTCACCTCGCACTCTGTGCGTATAGTAATATTTTCGTTCTCCGACACCTCTTTTTTCAGCGGAGACAGCACCTCGTCTGCCGGTGTGAATGTCGGGAAGAGTTTGTGCCAGCGACGCAGTTTGCCGCCTATGGCCTCCTCCTTTTCGAGCAGCGTTACGCGTACGCCCTCGCGTGCAAGTTCTGCTGCGCACCGCATACCTGCCACGCCGCTGCCTATAACTGTAACGTGTTTCATACTACTTCTTTATATTAAGAAACGCATTTTGTGAACAACTGTTTACCACAGCCGCTTCGGGTCGGCCTATGTACTTGCCGTCGCGACCTAAATACTTTGCGGCCGGGTCATACTCGACACCAATCTTGTCGAGCAGCGGCTCAACATCCACCTGATGCATCTGCATACCCAATTCCCAGGGGTCGTAGCCCAGAACCAGACCGGCCATCTCTTCATAGGTGAGTACGGGTATTCCCCGCCCGTTCTGACCGTATACTTTGCCCTCCATTTCGGCTATGGTGTACTGCCACTTGTCAAGGAACATAGCGCACCCCGGGCAGTTGCTCACTATGAAATCGGGCTTATAGGGTGCCATGCTTTCGAGTTTGCGGTGCGAGTTGGCTATGGAGTAACCTCTGTTTGCCTGCACAAGGTAGTTGCGGAAGCCGAAACCGCAGCAGTGCCTGCGCTCGGGATAATCTATAATCTCACCGCCCCACGACTCTACCATACCTGCCAGTACATACGGGAACTCCGAACCGCCGATACCCGACTTCGGGAATAGTTTGGCGTAGTGGCAGCCTATATGTTCCACGACCTTCAGAGGCTCACCCGTGTAGGCGTTTACAAGCCGGTGTTTGGCCTGACGGGCTATCTGCTCGCGGTGGTGGAATATGATATCCGAGGTGTGTGCCAGGTTCTTTGGCTTGCACAACTGGCGACCGGTAGCCTTGTATAGACTCTCGCGGGTCTTCTCCTCCATTTCGGGGAACTCCTCCCAGGTGGCAAGTATCTCGGTGTATACGCCGAAGGAGGTTATGCACGAGGAGATGAAATTTTCGTATCCGGCCTCACCCATAAGGGCGAACTGACGCGCCACGACGGTCATAATTGTCTCCAAAGGTACTATGTCGGTGTGGTAGCCTATACCCGTGCATGAAGTGTGTATCGGGTCGTCGAAAATGTTTAGTCCCAGGTCTTTGCCTATGATATTGAGAAACGCCTTCTCGCTGCCGGGGAAGAAGTTCTGACGTATGCAACTGCGTGCATAGTAATAGTCGTTGTCGGCTATCTCTTTCTGATATTCGGTCCAGGATGAGCGCTTCATAATCAATAGTGCTTGTTGGAGTTGTGTGTGTAAGTATCTTTGAAATAGCGTTCGTCGGCGCCGTCATAGCCCATTTCGCGGGCCTTGCGCTCGGAGTGCCGCTCTATCTCGTCGAAGAACTCCGTACCGCCAGTAACGTCGAATATACGCTTCAGTTCTGCGAGGGTCTCGTCGCTCACCTTGCGCAGCGCACCTGCTCCCTCACGGTTGTAGTTCTCGGAGAAGCGACCGTATATCTCCTCATCGTTGTCGAGAACCCACTTCCATACCGTACCCTGTTCGGGGTGCATATCGGCACGAACCAACTTGGGTACTATACAGTAGCCTGTGCGGAGTATGTTTTCGCCTATCGCGCGCTTTATTGCCAGTTGCTGACGTCCCTTCTCGCTCTCGACGAAGAAACCGAGTTTCTGCGACAGTCTGCGCAGCGCCTGTATGACATATCCCGGGGTGTTGTCTCTGGGACATCGCGGACGGCATGACATACACTCGCCGCAGTACCATATCGTTTCACTGCGCAGCAATTCCTCTATGGCCTCATCGTCGCGTGTCTGTACTATGCTGACAATCTGACGCGGGTCATAGTTGTAGAATGCCGCCGCAGGGCATACGGCAGTACATACGCCGCAGTTCATGCAGGCCTTGAGACCTTCACGCAGACGTACATCCTCGAGCAGCATATCGAAATATTTTCCCATACGTAGATACAGTATTGCAATTTTGTGCAAAAATATAACATTATAATCCGTTGCAGTAAGTATAAATACCTATTTTGCCACCGATACGAAAAAATAATGATGCGAAATGCCCTGCATTTCAGTTATTTCTCCTTTGCGCCGCGTCCATGCCCCACCATTGGGGGCGCGGCGGCACATATTCGAGGTGCATTTTATGCTAAAAAACAGAGAGGTTGGCAGAATTCTGCCAACCTCTCTGTTTTCTCTATGTTAAGCGGATTAAATCCGCATATATTAAGGCCAGGGGGTCTCCGTGTCGGTGGATTTTATGTTGCGCACCCACGTCGGTGTCGTTGTCGTTGTAAGCGGACCGCAGTTTCCTGTGCAGTCTTCGAATCTGTTGCCGGAGCCTTCATTCATACGCCAGTATGCAACCAGTCCGGGCGACTTGGCGCTTGTCGAGGTCATATTGTTCTGAATCTGCGCCTGCGTGCGGCATACCGACCATATACGCAGTTCCGAACACATTATCTTACAGCCTGACCACCATTGCGAATCGGCTGTGCCGTGTCCTCCTCCTGCATCGCCTCCGCCGAACCAGCCGACAGATGTAAATGTGGGGTCGATATGTCCCTCCTTGGTGCCGGCAAACGCTCCGTTTACATAGAGCGTTACGGCCGTTCCGTCGTATGTGAGGGCCAGATGCTGCCACTTGTTAGGTTCGAACGAGAGCGAGGGGTTGAGATACCATCCGTTGCCCTGGAACTGAACAAGCGAGTGTGCCTTGTGGTCTGCGGTGTTGTTCTGCGGGTCTTCGAAGCGGAGCAGTATGCCGTTGCCGTCGGTGAAGACGTCGCGGTTGCGGTTCGAGGTGTTGCTAACCTGGAAACGGCACTCAACGGTAAACACGGGCAGAGAGGGCTGCTGCCAGTTGCTTGCTGCAAGATTGGTGCGACCCGTCCACATGGGGTATGACGATACCACAACAGCGTCGGTGGTGATGACGTATGTAGACGTTCTGCTCGTTACGGGTACCTTGCCGTCCACAGACTCCAGGCGCAGGGGTATGGCGTAACTCTCGCCTGCGAGTTTTGGGTCGAGAGGTTTGATGTGAATGGATGTCGCAGGTACGCTGTATTGTCCTGCGGGTATCGTTACCTCGCGCTCCATCTCATATCCATCCTCGGGCATGACGACGAAACTCGACGCCTGCTCACGGTTGTAGCGTTCCAGAACAGACTCATCGACCACGAAACGCAAATGAACATCTTCGGCCGCCTTGTCGCTGAGGCAGGCCGTGATTGAGGCTTCGGCGCCGTTCTCGGTTATAACCACGCGCGTACTGCTGCCCGTCATGCTCTCGCTCACGAAGGCGTGAGTGCCAAGAGGCGTGTACTCGGCATCGTTGCAACTGCACATAAGGGCTGAAGCCGTAAGGAAAGCCGCACCGGCCTTAAATAATGCTGTTGTTTTTGTGAAAAATATCTTTTTCATCATTGTAGTGTGTCGTTAATGGGTTAAACGCTCTTATTCTTCACTGCCTGTGTTTGCGGGGTTTGCAGTCTGAATTGCTGTGCGCATCCACTTGTATGACGGGTTGTTCACAGCCTCGTTGTTGAACTTGTAGCCGCCGAAGCCGCCCTTGCGGTAGCCGTTGCGCGGTTTCCACGATGCCATACCCACAAGCGACGGACACTCTTTTTTATCCTGCTGTATACCTCTCGCATCAATCCAGTAATAGCCGCCGTTGAGGGCATCTATTGCAGACTCCATATTCTCGGTAACGATGAACTTGTTGGTTACCTCCTCCTCGCTCAAGAAGCCTCTGTAATGGTTTACAATCTGCGAAAGGCGGGTCTCCATATTCGAGGCGCTGACACCTGCCGTCGGCGAGGGCGTACCTCCCGATACGGAGTATGCCTGAGCGATAAAATAGTCGATATAGATGCCTGAGTATGCGGGAATGTACCATATCTCACCGTCGATGACGAGCAGTTTGCCGCTCCCCGACTGCGGACCTAAATATTTGCCGACACTCTCGAGCAGCCAGCCGACATAGGTCGTGTTGCGTACCAGATGACCGGAGTAGCCGTAGTCCGGCTCGATATCGAAGTCGATGCCGTCATAACCGTATTTGTTGATGGTATCGCAAATAGCCTTTGCATACCTGTCCATCGAGGCCTTTATAGCAGTCTCATCGCCATCCTTCCAGCCCCAGAACTCTTTGCGTGCGCTCTCGCTGCCGTTGTGTTCTGCCGGCGTGAATCCGTTGCCGATATCGGTCATAAAGGTACACATCAACACTTTGGTACCCTTCTTCTGCTGCACCTCTTTCAGGTCGGCCTGCTTGCCTGCAGAGAGGTTGCCTGCACTGTCCCAGAGAGATATCATATCCATACTGTCAGGAAGTCCCGCAAGCATGCTCGCCGTAAGGACGCTCGGCTCACCCCAGCCGCTGAACCACCCGAAGGATATCTCATGGTCGCTCTTTTTGTATTCGCGCAGCGCCTTGTAGTAGTCGGCCGAGAAGGATGTTTCGGTATTTCCGAACCGGTCGTGATTCTCCGGCTCGGGCTGCGTCCATTCGCTGCATCCCGTTGAGGCCGTTATTGCCGTTACTGCGAGGGCGACAGCCAGCGACGATATACTTTTTTTAATATTCATATCATTGTAAGATTATAGTGTTCCACATCAGTTTTTCTTTGCCCAGAAGAGGTCTGTCGCCTCGTTGTCCTCACCTCCCAACAGCGTTACGGCTGCATCGACATTGGCTGCATTGAGGTTGTGTTCGGTATATGGGTAGCGCAGACGACGCAGACCTCGGAAGTTGCCCGTAGCCGTGTTGGCTATCACGCCGTCGCTCAGGTTGTCTACTGCCGGCGCAAGTTCGGGATAACCCGTGCGGCGGAACTCCGCCCAAGCCTCGAGACCCATAGGGTAGTTGGCTATCCACTTCTGGGTGATGATGCGTTCTATCTTCTCCTCTGTCGAGGCGCTCTCGTTCCACAGAATCTTTATTTTGGTAGAACGTGTATAGTTGTATATCGGCCGGTGCGTATCGGTGTGATTTGCAGGTGTTGCGGTGTTGTTTGCAAGATAGTTCGTTATCGAACTCTCACCGACGCCCCATTGCTGCATCGAGAGCCTTACGCCCTGCTCGTAGTAGCTCTTTGCATTTCCCGAAATCCAGCCTCTGACCACCATTTCGGCACGCAGGAATGCCGTCTCGGCTGCCACGAAGACCGGCAGTTTGCTGCCGGAATCGACATTGGGCTGCGAGTAACCTGCCACCTCATCCTTCTGGAACGATGCCGAGCCGGCACGCATGCCAAGATAGGAGTTGTTGTAGGACGAAGTCTTGAAGTATGCCTGAAGACGCGGGTCGCTGTAACCCGTCATATAGTCCACAATCGAAGCGTTGGCTCTCAAATCGCCCCACGATGCCGCTGCCAGTTGATAGGGGTTGCCCTGCACTCCCGGGTCCATCATGGCGTTCTGCGAGTTCTCCTCGATAAGACCTGCCGGATGAGCGGTTATGGCTTGTGCGGCCGCCGCATTGCCTGTGCGTACTGCTGCGCGCAGTGCCAGGGAGTTTGCCAATCTCGCCCAGGCGGCGTAGTCGCCGTCGAAGAGGAGGTCGTTGCCCTTGACAGGCTGCGACGAGGGATATGCCGTACTGTAATTGTAGAGAACCGAAGCGGCGTTGGTTAAATCTTCGATAATCTGCTTGTATACATCTTCAGCCGAGTCGTACGGCACATAGAATGAGCCGTCGGTAACCTGACTGTAAGGTATCGGTCCGTAGCAGTCCGCCACGCGCATCATCACCGCAGCGCGTATCACCTGTGCCAGAGCGAAGTAGTGTCCCGAGCCGTCGGTAGCCTTCTTTATATCGAAGTAGTTGGCATAGATATCCTCGAACATGGTGTTGTAAGGCGTTGCGTTCCATGAGTCCGATGCGTTGAAGGTATCGAAGTTCTGACCGCCCCAGCGGTTCGAGAGAGTGAAATAGCCGCCCAGTGAGCCGACCATCTGGTCAATCATCTGCGAGTCGTTCTGCTGAACGTACATCAGAGCGTCAATCATCGTCGGCATGAGAATCGGAGGGTCTGCGACATAGAGCATATAGGGGTCTGTGTTGTACTCCTCGAAATTCTTCGTGCAGCCCGTTGTGCCGCATATCAACAGCAGCGCAGAGGCATATATAAATATCTTTTTCATAATAGTCAGCTTCTCGTTTTAGAATTGCAGTTTGACGTTGAAACCGAGGTTGCGCACGCTCGGCTGCATAAAGTAGTCTACACCCTGATAATAGGTGTCGCTCGTGGATGCCGATATCTCGGGGTCGAAGGGAGCCTTGCAGTAGATTACCCACAGATTCTTTGCCACAAAACCTACGCTCATGCGCACCTTGTTGCGGAACCACTTTTCGGGGAGCGTATACTGGAGACTCAACTCTTGAAGACGTACGTTGGTAGCACTGTAAAGGTAGTATGCACCATGACCGCCTTCGGCCGTCGATATTGTGGTGTAGTATTTCTCGGGCGATATAAGACCGTAGTTTACGGGTATGCCGTTTCCGTTGCGTGCATCGGCCGTTGCCTTCGAGGTGCCGTAGTAGTCGAGTATACCCTGCGTTGCGGAGTATGCCTGACCGCCTATGCGCGCCGTGAAAACGACATTCAGTTCAAGACCCTTGTAACCGAAACTGTTGCTCCAGCCCATCATATAGCGCGGCGATAACTGTCCCACCTTGCGGAACTCCGTCTCGACCATCGAGATATTGCCTGTCGAGGGGTCTACCTTGATGTTGCCGTTGAGGTCGCGTGCTATTTCGTGATTTACATATATGTCGCTCATCGAACCGCCCGGGCGAAGTATCACCTGCGGAGCGACGTTGGCCTTGCCTAACCAACTCTTCTGAATCTCGGTGTCGGTTATAAGTTCGCCGGTAACGGGGTTGCGCTGTCCCTCGGCAAGGCTTATGATTTTGTTGCGGTTAAGCGTAAGAGTATAGGAGGAACTCCATGTAAATCCGCCCCAGTTGTTGTTGTATCCGAGAGCCAGTTCAAGACCCTGGTTCTGAACATCACCCGTCTGTACCACAGCCTGGTTGTAACCCGAAGATGACGGCAGAGAACTGTATATGGTCTGATGATAGGTGTGCGAGCGGTAGTATGTCGCATCCAGATTCAGATGACGGAACAGGCGGATGTCGATACCCACCTCCCACGATTTGGTATCTTCGGGCTGGAGGTTTGTTGCCGGATATGTCGAGGGTCGCGCCCAGTTGTGAGTCTGCTCGTTGAAACTGTACGAGGGGTGCGACAGATAGCGTGCGAACGCCGAAGCCACCTGCGAATAGGAACCGCGCACCTTGATAAGGTCTATCCACTGCGGCATGGTCGCCATATTGGATATTATCACCGAGAGACCTGCCGAGGGATAGAAGAACGACTTGTTTGTCGAGAATGCGAGTTGCGAAGCCCAGTCGTTACGACCCGTAACGGTCAGATAGAGCATCTGACGCCATCCCACCTCGACGGAAGCGAATACGGACTGCATCTGGTCATGCCAGCCGCTCTGTACGGGTTTGTACTTGTCCGAGTAGTTGAGGTTGTTGAGCGCGAAGTGGTTTGCTATAAGCAGGTTGCCTGCGCTGCCCGCCTGTTCGAAACGCTGGTTGTTAATCGAGGCGCCGATATTGGCCGTCAGCGACCAGTCATCGCCGAAACTCTTGTCGATGTTGAGCATTACGTCGCCGTAGAACGAGCGGTCGTGCTGTGTCTGGTCCTCATAGCCTCCGTTGTCGCCGCAGAAGGTGGTGAGTGTCGAGGCGTATTTCTTTTGCGTTATGCGATATTCCGAATTGTCCACACGTACACGTCCGGTAACATTCATCCAGTCGGTGATATTCCAACGCAGCGAGGCGTTGAGCATATAGCGGCGCTTGTCCGATTCGCGCTGCATACGTTTCTGAATCCAGTAAGGGTTCTGCAGCGAGTGTGCGCCCTCACCGTAAGGCCAGTACTGCTCCATACGTCCCGTTACCGGGTTCCAGCGCTCGAAAACACGTATCTCGTTGAAGTCTTCACTGCGAGGGAAGAGGTAGAGCGCGGGCAGAGGGTTGAAATACTGACCCTGCGAGACCATGTTCGCATCTTTCTGTATTATGAAACTGCCGCCGAAGTCGAATACGAGTTTGTTCTTGGCAAATGATGTCGTGTTGCGCGCCGAGAAGTTATAGCGGTCGTATCGGTTTTCGGGGATGATGCCCGAGGCGTTTGTAGTCGAGGCCGAGACGTATGTCTGGTTGCGCTCGCTTCCTGTCGAGAGCGATACGGCGTTTATGATATTCGCACCGGTATTGAAGAACTTGCGTGGGTCGTAGTTGCTTCCGCCCTCTATCTTCTCACCCCAGTTGGAGTAACCGCTGCTCGTGCCGTAGGTGTTCTGCATCTCGGGCAGTTGGTAGACCTTGGAGAATGTTGTGCTGTTGCTTACGGTAACGACCGTGCGGTCTTTGCGTCCTGCCTTGGTGTTGATTATCACAACGCCGTTGGCGGCATCCGAACCGTAGAGAGCCGCTGCCGACGGACCTGTAAGCATATTTATCGACTCGATATCTTCGGGGTTGATGTCGGCGATGCTCTCGGAGCCTGTCTGGCTGCCGTAGATGCCGCCGGAGCCGCCGAAGTTATGGTTGTACATGGGGATACCGTCGATAACGTATAGTACGTTGTTGTTTTTCTCGATGGACTTCTCACCGCGCATCACCACCTTCACGCCGCCGCCCGGGCCATTGGCGCCGCTGTTTATCTGTACGCCGGCCACCTTGCCCACGAGCGAGTTCATGAAACTTGCATCCTTGACCGTTGTCAGTTCGTCGCTTTTGACCTGCTGCACGTTGTACGAGAGGGCTTTTTCGGAGCGTTTGATACCGAGTGCCGTTACCACAACGTTATCCATCTGAACCGCAGTGCTGCGCAGTACGGCATTGAAGTAAGTTGTTGCACCGACCTCCATTTCAAGCGTCTCATAGCCTATGAAGTTAATCTCAAGCACCGCGCTTTCGGCGGGAGCCGGCACCGTCAGCGAGAATGAACCGCCGAGGTCTGTCGAGACGCCTGTAGACGTCCCCTTTACTACAACCGATGCGCCTGCTACTGCTTCTCCATTCTCGTCCACGACCTTTCCGCTCACTTTGCGCGGAGTGTTGTCGGGACTTGCGGCGGCTGCATCGCTTTGGGCAGCGGCGAAGGTGCTGCCTGTAACGGAACCCGCAAAGAGCAGGAGCGCAAGCAGACACGCCGGTACCGATACGTTATGTTTGTTCATACTTTGAATAAGGTTAGTAAAAATTAGTTACATATAAGATAGTTGTTTCGGGTAATGGCAACGCTGAACCGGAATATTTGCATACTCTCTGCAAAATCCGGCTATAACAATACAAATTTAAGTAAAGTATAATTATTTGCAAATATTTTTCTGCTATTGTATTATTCATAATAAAAAACTAATTTTGAACCCATATTGCATCGCCATTGGCGAAGATTGAAAAAACATTAAAAACCGAAATTGAAAAAGTATTAAAAATATGAAGATTGGAAGATTTATTTCTTTAGTCGCGCTGTGTGCCTCGGTCTGCGCATCATCCTGCACATCACCCTCGGCGGAGCGTCTTGCCTCATATGTAGACCCGCGTATAGGAACCGGAGGACACGGACACGTCTTCGTGGGAGCCAGCGTGCCTTTCGGTATGGTGCAACTCGGTCCTACAAGCATACCGCAGTCGTGGGACTGGTGTTCGGGTTATCATGAGAGCGACTCGACGGTTATAGGTTTCTCGCATACGCATCTCTCGGGAACGGGTATAGGCGACCTCTTCGATGTAACGGTCATGCCTGTAACGGGCAATGTAACCTATGCCCGAGGCAGCGAGGACGACCCCTCGTCGGGTATGTGGTCTTATGCCGACCGCTCCAGAGAGAAGGTTGTACCCGGTTACTATTCGGTGCCTCTCGTGCGTTACGGTGTTACGGCCGAACTGACGGCGACCGCCCGCACAGGCTTTCACCGCTACACCTTCCCTGCCTCCGAAGATGCGGCGATAGTATTCGATTTGGAGAACGGCGGCTGCTGGGACAAGGCTACCGACACACACCTTGAGGCAGAGGGAGATAATGTCGTTGTCGGTTGGCGCCGCTCATCGGGTTGGGCTAAGGACCAGATAGTCTGGTTCGTTGCCGAGTTCTCCAAACCATTCGACTCTTTCGATGTCGAGGGGAGTTACGGTCGTGCCTCGTTCAAAACGGCAAAGGATGAGCAGGTGATGCTCAAGGTCGCCCTCTCGCCGGTGAGCATAGAAGGAGCAAAGAAAAATCTCGCAGCAGAACTTCCGCACTGGGACTTCGATGCGACGGTGGCTGCTGCCGACAATGCGTGGGAGAGAGAACTGGGCAAAGTGAGAATCGAGACCGGCGATGAAACGGCCCGTACCATATTCTATACCGCTCTCTACCATACGATGATAGTCCCTGCGCTGCTCTGCGACGTGGACGGAGCGTACAGAGGTGCCGACGGAGAGGTTCATCCCTCGCCGTCGCACGACACTTATACAATCTTCTCGCTGTGGGACACCTACCGTGCGGCAATGCCTCTGATGACTATTCTCCACCCGGAGAAGATGCCCGATATGATAAACACCATGCTCGATATATACGATGAGCAGGGTCGTCTGCCCGTATGGCACCTGTGGGCCAACGAGACCGACTGCATGGTCGGTAATCCGGGCATACCTGTCGTTGCTGACGCCATTGTGAAGAATATAGGCGGCTTCGACCGCGAGAAGGCTTTCGAGGCTCTTACTGTTACGGCCCAAAACGATGAGCGGGGCGGTGATTTGCGCAAGAGATACGGATATATCCCCTGCGACCTCTTCAACGAGGCTGTTGCCTACGATATGGAGTACGCTTTGGCCGACGGGGCGGTGGCAATGGCGGCAAAGGCTATGGGCAGGAGCGATGAGGCGGCGTTCTACACGCAGCGCAGCCACTCTTATCGCAACTACTTCGACCCGGAGACCTGTTTTATACGCGGACGCGACAGTCGCGGAGGCTGGCGCACGCCGTTCAACCCTTACGCATCGGAACACCGTGCCGACGACTACTGCGAGGGCAATGCATGGCAGTATACGTGGCTCGCACCGCACGACGTGAAGGGCTTGCAGGAGTGCTTCGGCTCAAGAGAAAGGATGTTGGAGAAACTCGACTCGCTATTTATCGTAAGTTCTGTTGTAGAGGGTGAGGACCTCTCGCCCGATATCTCGGGAATGATAGGTCAGTACGCTCACGGCAACGAGCCGAGCCACCATATATTATATATGTATACCATGCTCGGACAGCCCTGGAAGACGGCCGACCGCGTGCGTGAGGTTCTCTCGACGCTCTACCATGCTGCGCCGGACGGTCTTGCAGGCAATGAGGATGCGGGTCAGATGTCGGCGTGGTATGTGCTTTCGGCTATGGGTATGTACGAGGCGGAGCCTGCCGGCGGTCGCTACTGGTTCGGCTCGCCCCTCTTCGACAAGGTTACAGTAGCACTGCCGCAAGGAGAGAACTTCACTGTCGAGGTAGTGAATAATTCGGCCGAGAACCGCTATATACAGAGCGTAACACTCGACGGACATCCTTATACCAAGCCATATATAACATACGGTGATATTATGCGCGGCAGCCATCTGGTGTTTGTTATGGGTTCGGAACCCAGGGTGTGGTACAACCCCGATGAGCCGGATGAATATATCTCGCAGCGTCCTGCGGCAGAGGAGCGTCTCTTCGTGTCGCAGGCTGTCGAGGAGGAGATAGAGCGTGTGAGCGCTCTTCTTACCAACGAGCGCCTTAAGTGGATGTTTGCCAACTGCTATCCCAATACGCTCGATACGACAGTCCACTATCGCGAGGGGGATGACGGCCCCGACACCTATATCTATACGGGTGATATACCGGCAATGTGGCTGAGGGACTCGGGAGCGCAGGTATGGCCATACGTGCAACTTGCCGACCGCGATGAAAACCTTAAAAAGATGATTGCCGGAGTGGTGCGAAGGCAGTTCAAACTGATAAATACCGACCCCTACGCCAATGCCTTCAACGACGGCGCTACGGGAGAAAAGAATCCCGCCGATTACCTGCCTCAGGATCGGCGGGTTTTTGAACGTAAATGGGAGATAGATTCTCACTGCTACCCCGTGCGCCTTGCATACGCCTACTGGAAGCAGACGGGCGATACGTCGGTCTTTGACCGCGAGTGGATACAGGCCGCGCGCAACATACTATGTACGTTTCGCAGTCAGCAGCGCAAAGAGGGACACGGCGATTACATCTTTCTGCGGGTTACCGACCGTCAACTCGACACCAAGTGCCATGTAGGACGCGGCAACCCCGTGAAGCCTGTGGGACTTATCGCCTCGGCATTCCGCCCTTCGGACGATGCTACAACATTCGAGTTCCTGGTGCCGTCGAACTTTATGGCTGTAACGACGCTTCGCAAGGCGGCGGAGATTCTGCGTGAGGTTAATGGAGAGCAGGCTCTCGCCGGTGAGTGCGAGTCTCTTGCCGATGAGGTTGCGGCGGCGCTTCAGAAGTATGCCGTTGTGCAGCATCCGGTCTACGGTAAGATATATGCATACGAGGTGGACGGTTTCGGCAATGCTCTTATGAGCGATGATGCCAATGTGCCGTCGCTGCTGGCTATGCCGTATCTGGGCGATGTGGCTGTGAATGATGATGTGTATCAGAATACGCGCCGTTTCGTGTGGAGCGATGACAACCCCTATTTCTGGAGAGGTGCTGCGGGTGAGGGTATCGGCGGTCCCCATATAGGTGTGGAGATGGTCTGGCCGATGAGTATAATGATGCGCGCCTTTACCTCGACGAACGACGACGAGATACGCGACTGCATCATATCGCTTATGAATACGGATGCCGGTTGCGGATTTATGCACGAATCCTTCTCGCGCAACGATGCTTCATCATTCACTCGCGAGTGGTTCGCATGGCAGAACACTCTTTTTGGCGAACTTATCATAAAACTTGTCGATGACGGCAAGGTCGAACTGCTCAATTCGATAATATAGTCGCGCCGGCAGAGAAAATGACAAATATTAAACTAATTGTTCACACGATAGGCCCTCTGTATGCCCTTTATTCGCAGAAGTGAGTGAATAAGCGTGTCAACCGTACCCGTACTCGGAACCTCCACGCTTACCGTACCTGCTACCGAGCCGTCGCCGCGCGAGGAGAAACTTATGGTGCGTATATTCAGTTTCAGGTCGCGGCTTATCACCTCTGTTATCTTGTTGGCAAGTCCTGCCGAGTCCTGTGCCACGACGGATATGGTTGCACGGAACGAGCCGTCGGCATTGCTGCGCCAGCGGGCCTCCATTACTCGGTATGGGTACATCTCGCGCATACGGCGTGCGTTGGGGCAGTCGCAGCGGTGGATGGTTATACCCGAATTTATGGTTACGAAACCGAATATGTCATCGCCTTTTATGGGGTTGCAGCACTTGGCGAGTTTGTAATCTATGTTGTGTATCTTCTCGTCTATTACCAGTGCGTCGCCCCTCGAGACGGGTTCATCCTTGACTGCAGTTGCTTTGCGCAGACGCTCCGCTTCGGCGACGGCCGTGCGCCGCTCCTCGGCAGCCTCGCCCGATATGTGTCGCAGCAACACCTCCTTGAGTTCGGCTATGTCGGTGCGCTGCGTGGCAACAGACTCATAGAGAAGCGTGCCGGTGCGCATCTTGTAATACTTGACAAGATATGCCACAGCCTCATCTATCGAAATCGGTATTTTCCAGTTTTTGAGTTTGCGCTCCATCTCCTCGCGACCTCTGCGGGCATTCTTTGCCTGCTCCTCGCGAAGCAGCGACTTGATTTTGTTGCGCGCCCTCGGTGTGGCGACGAAATTAAGCCAGTCCACTTTGGGCGTCTGATTCTTCTGTGTGAAAATCTCGGCTATATCGCCATTGTGCAGCACTTCGCGTATGGGTACGGCGCGTCCGTTAACCCTGCCGCCCGAGCATGTCGCACCAAGACCGGTGTGTATGTCGAATGCGAAGTCTAAAAGCGTCGCTCCTTCGGGCAGTTTGCGTATGTCGCCGTTGGGAGTGAAGACGAATATCTCACCGGAAGACGGCTTGGCATCGAAACGCTGTGCAAGGGAGTGAGTGGTATCCTCCATAAGTTCACGCAGATGTGTCAGCCACTCCTCGCTGGTCCTGGCCCCCTGATTGACACCCTTGTAACGCCAGTGTGCCGCTATACCTCTCTCGGCAACGTCGTTCATGCGCTCGGTGCGTATCTGTATCTCGACCCAGCGTCCGCCGCCTGCCGAGACGGTCGTGTGAAGCGACTCATAGCCGTTGGACTTGGGTATGGTTATCCAGTCGCGCATACGTTCGGTGTTGGGGGTGTAGATATCGCTGACAACAGAATAGACCGTCCAGCACTGCTTCTTCTCGGCTTCGCGAGGACAATCCACGATGATGCGTATGGCGAAGATGTCGTATACACCTTCGAAAGGCACGCGCTGCTTGCGCATCTTGGTCCATATAGAGAAGATGGACTTTGTGCGGCTCTTGATATGGTACTTTATCCCCTGTGCGTCGAGCCGTGCAGCGATAGGTTCTATGAAGCGTGCGATGAAGGTCTGACGCTCCGATTCGGTCTGCTCGAGTTTGGTCTTTATCGAATTGAAATCTTCAGGCTCGAGATAACTCAACGCTATATCCTCAAGTTCGCTCTTGATGTTGTACAGACCCAGTTTGTGCGCTATCTGCGCATAAAGATTCATACTTTCCCAACTCTTTTTGCGACGTTTGTCGGCAGGGAACGAGCCGAGGTTGCGCATAACCTCAAGGCGGTCGGCCAACTTGATGAGTATTACCCTCGGGTCCTGGGAGTAGGATACAATCATATCGCGAAAGTTCGATGCCTGCTCTTTCGATGCCTTGAGTTTTATGGACGATATATTGGCAAGTCCCATCGTTATGCCAACGACCTGCTCACCGAATATCTCGCGAATCTCCTCTATCAGAGGCACCAGATTGGGGTCGTTGTTCTTGTCGGCTATGCGTACCACGTCGTGCAGTATTGCCGCTACGGCCGAGTTGCGCCCCAAGCCTATCTCGGCGACGGTTATCATAGCCACTGCGATACTGTGGTCGAGCAGCGGGGTACCGTCATAGCGTACATTATCCGCCAGATGCTCTGAGGCAAAGGCGATAGCTCTGTCCACAGCCTGCTGCGTTGTCGTGGAAAAGTTATCGCGGATGTAATCCATGAATGTTTGATATCTCTCTGCGGTCATATTTGCAAATATACTAATAATTTGACTCAATGCACGTCGTCAGCATATTTTTGCCTTATTTGCCTCTGGCGGAAGCCTGTGGTTTTCGGACGATATACAAAATCTCGTTTGACAGGGCATAACGGCGTCGCTCCTCGTCGGTAAAGGTTGAGGCATAGTCCACCTCCTCTACTTCAAAACCCGCTCCGCGCAGGCGGTCGGCATAGTCGCGTCCGTATATGCGGCGGTGGTCGTACTGTCCGAAGATGCGTGTACGCTCATCGGGGTCTGTTATCGAGTCATCCTCGAAGGTCTCTTCGCGCGAAAGGTCTACGGGAGAGAGAATCACACCCCAGCCGCCGCGACGCATCACGCGCAGAACCTCGCGCATGGCAACACGGTCGTCCGCTATATGCTCCATGATATGGTTGCATATCACAGCATCGAATGAGTTGTCTTCGAGAGGCATATTGCATATATCGAAGTGCATCTTCGCAAGCGGACTCTCCAAATCGGCTGTCAGATATCTGTCTGGACACTCTTTGTAGATGGATGTGAATTTGCGTATCAGTGATACCTCGGGGGCGATATGCAGCAGTCGCGGCTGCTCTGCCGCAATGTCTCTTTCGTTTTGCAGCCACAGCCAGAGCAGACGATGCCGCTCAAGGGCAAGACAGTGCGGACAGAGCGCATCTTCTCTGGAGATAACATATCCGTATGGCAGGAAACGCCTTCTGCGACAGCCGCATACGGGACATTCGCGACCTCTGCCGATATAGAGAAGACCCAACAGAGGCACTCCCCAACCGGCCATACGCTGAAGCACAGGTCTGGGCAGAGCATTCAGTATAAAACGCACTAACCGTTTCATTGCTCGAAAAGTTGTTTAATCTCCTCCTCGGTTGCGTGCAGACGCTTGCGGCACAACTCTATCAACTCCGATGCACGTGCCACCTTCGCTGCCAGAGTGTCGATATCTATATTCTCGCCGCGCAGCGACGATAATATGCTCTCAATCTCGGTCATAGCCTCCGTATAGGAGATTTTTTTCTCGTTTTTCTTGCCCATATAAGATTGTTCTTTAGACTGTTATATGCTCTTTTTCACCTCTGTTATCACGCTTCCGTCGGCAAGTTCGACCGTCAGTTTCTCTCCCTCGTTCAACTCCTTTGACGAGAGTATCACCCGTCCGCCGACTCTCGCTACGGCAAATCCCATACGCATAATACTCTTTGGCGAGCGGCTCTCGGCTATCTCCTGCATGGAGTTCAGACGTGTTTTCTGGCGATGCAGGGCTTCGCGAAGGTCGCGTATCAACATCTCTCCTGCCATCGCGGTACGCTGACGCTGTGCTGCAATCAAACTTTCGGCACTGCTGCGCAGTGTGCCGGTCATACGCTCTATCCTGAGAAGGGTGTTGCGTGCGGCAGTCGTATAGAGTTCGTGCAACTGCACGGCGGCACTCTCGAGTGCTGCCTCGACGCCGGCCATACGGTCGCACAGCCATACGGCTACGGCTGTGGGTGTCTTCAGAGCGGTGTGAGCCACCATATCGGCCACGCTCACATCCTTGTCGTGTCCTATGCCTGTCAGAACCGGTATCGGGAATTGGGCTATATACGAGGCTATACGATAGGAGTTGAAACAGTTAAGGTCGGTTACGGCACCGCCTCCGCGTATTATTATTACGGCGTCGAACTCATGGCACCGCTCGGCAACAGCACCCAAAGCACCGGTTATCGACTCCTCGCTCGCAGCCCCCTGCATCACCGCTTCGAAGAGCGTTACGGCAAAACCGTAACTGTAGCGATGCAACTCATTCAAAAAGTCCTGAAAACCGGCTGCCGTTCTGCTCGACACGACGGCTATGCGCTGAACTACTGCCGGCATCTGCGTCTCGCGGTTCATATCCCACACGCCGTCGCTTCTGAGCATAGCGATTGTCTGCTGCTTGCGCAACTCCATATCGCCCATAGTGTAGGCCGGGTCTATATCTATGATTTGCAGTGAGAGACCGTACAACTCGTGATAGGTAACCGTCGCACGCACCAGAATCTTTATACCGCGCTCGAGCCTGCTGCCGCTCGCCGCCTCGAAAAGACCGGCTATGCGCATATAGTTCGACCGCCATATAACGGCTCTCGCCTGTGCGCGTGCCACGCTGTCGCTCTTTTCATCTTTCTCGACAAGTTCCATATAGCAGTGTCCCGACGACGAATTTATCTTCACGTCGGCAATCTCGGCGCATACCCACAGCGGAGCGGGGAATCGCTCTTCGAGCGTCTCACGTATGGCCGCCTGCAATAGCGAAAGTGTTATATGTTGTGTTTGGGGAGTCGTCATACGACATCAGAGGATAATGATATATGGTTCACTCTCCATGCTCTTGCCGACCGGCAGTGATATCTGTACCACACGCTCAGTCGCTACGGGTGTTCCGCTGCGCATCGCCGCTCTCCACAGGGGTTGTTTTTCGGCTGCCTTCATAGCTGCCAGCACCCTGCGCCGCAGACGGGCGTCGGTGGATTCCAGAACCTCTCCTGTGGTGATATGGCCGTCGGGATTTATGGTATAGCGCACTACAATGCGTGCCGCAGGGTCGCTATCACTCCATTTGACGTGTGAGGAGATGTAGTCGCCAAACGAGGTGTCGGCGATGAGAAACTCCGCAGGTTTGTCGTAGCGCAGCGTTACGCATACGATACCGTTGTTGGCCCGCGAACCGTACTTCGCTACCGTATATTCGTTGGCTGGCTCGGTGTCGATACTCTCTATATCCTGCGGATTGACAGACTTGAGGTCTGTCAGTTCCGTTACCGTGCCGTTGATGATGATTAGCGGCGACTGTGCGGACGAAAAGAGCGGTACCAGCAAAAGTACCGCCGTCAAAACTGTCGTGTATGCTCTTTTCATAATCATCATCAAAATAATAATCGTCAGTCGCTCAGTCTCTATTTGTCGGATTAACGTATGCGCCTGCGCGAATATTGTGCGTAGACACCTGCTTGCGGGACAAGGACACCATATCGTCTATCGAGTATGATTCGCGCCGCCCTCCGCCTCTTTATTGCGGCGCGGCACCTCAAAGAGGTGCGTCAGAGTTCGCTCTCCTTCAGGCGCTCCGCATTCTCGGCAACTATGAGGTGGTCGATGCAGTCCTGAATATCGCCGTCCATAAAGGCGCCAAGATTGTAGATGGTGTAGTTTATGCGGTGGTCGGTAATACGTCCCTGGGGATAGTTGTAGGTGCGTATCTTTGCCGAGCGGTCGCCTGTCGATACCATCGTTTTGCGCTTGGAGGCTATCTCGTCGAGATATTTAGAGTATTCGAGGTTGAAGACACGTGTACGCAACTCTTCGAAGGCCTTGTCGAAATTCTTGAGTTGCGATTTCTGGTCCTGGCACTGTACGACGATACCCGTCGGGATGTGCGTAAGACGTATTGCGGAATAAGTGGTGTTCACCGACTGACCGCCCGGACCCGAGGCGCAGAAGATATCCTTGCGTATATCGTTCATCGAAATCTCGATGTCGAACTCTTCTGCTTCCGGCAGCACTGCAACCGATGCCGCCGAGGTATGTACGCGACCCTGCGTTTCGGTTTGCGGTACGCGCTGAACGCGGTGTACGCCGGACTCATATTTGAGGGTTCCGTAGACATTCTGACCCGTAACCTTCATCACGACCTCTTTGTAGCCGCCTACGGCTCCATCCGAGAAAGATGTTATCTCATAGCGCCACCCCTTCGATTCGACATATTTGGTATACATACGCAGCAGGTCGCCCGCAAATATCGCTGCCTCGTCGCCGCCCGTACCGCCTCGTATCTCGACTATGGCGTTTTTGGCATCCTGCGGGTCTTTGGGTATCAGAAGCAGTTTTATCTCCTCCTCCATATGCTCTATGGCAGGTTCGAGTTCGGCAATCTCCTCGCGTGCCATTTCACGCATCTCCTCATCCTTGTCGTTTGCCAGCACATCCTTTGCCTCGGCCAGATTGGCCAATGCCGTGCGGTAACGCTCCGAAGTGGATATTATCGGGTCAAGTTCCTTGTACTCCTTGTTGAATTGCACGAAAGCCTTGACGTCGGCTATCACTTCAGGGTCGGTGAGTTTCTGTCCAATCTCTTCGTATTTAAGTTTCAGACCGTCGAGGCGGTCGAGAATGGTATTGTCTGCCATAGTTTTTTATAATCGTTATCTGCTTGTCTGCTTGTCTGCGCAAAGATAGTTAATTTTTTTATTTGCCGTCAGCCCCTATTGTCAGCCTCCTATCGTAAGCCCCCTATTGTAAGCCCCCTGCCGTCGGTCTACTGCCGCAACTCCTTAAGCCAGCGCAGAAGCAGGTTGTGCCACTCGCTCTGATAGGGGCAGCGGTCGAAATTCCCGAAACCGTGACCGCCCGAGGGGTAGATTGCCATTGCTGCTCTTACGCCATGACGCTTCAGCGAGGCGTAGTAGAGGGCTGCACCGGCCGAAGGCACCACCACGTCGTCATCGCTCAGTATAAGCAGCGTCGGCGGCGTATGCTCTCCGGTACACCTATCCATAGAGTAGCGTCGGCTCTGCTTCCTGCTGCGTTTGCTGCCCAGAAGGTTGTTGAACGAACCCGAATGTGTCATTGCAGGCTCCGACGATATCACCGGATAAAAGAGTATTGCAAAGTCGGGAGTATCCTCTCCTCCCATATTCGATGCCGTAGCGGCCAGATGACCTCCCGCCGAGAAACCCATAATGCCTACACGATGCAGCTGCGAATCTTTCGCCTGCATATCCGCCCGCGCCGTGCGCATAGCCTCGAGTGCATCTTCGAGCGGCACCTCTTTGTGTCCGGCAGGCATGCGATACTTGAGAACGTATGCCGTAATGCCGTTTTCAGCCAGCCACTGCGCCGGAAGAAAACCCTCATTGTCCATCGACACATAGCCGTAGCCGCCTCCGGGGCAGATAACGACAGCCTCGCCCGTACTCTTATCGGGGTCGGCATCGTAGACATAGAGCGCAGCCGATGTTACATTGCCTATATGGTATGGATAATTTTCCGTCTCGCCGTCGGCAAGAGCGTTTGAGTGGGGTGCGGTGCTGTTGTCCCAAAGTTCTATGGTGCGGTCCTGATGATACTGTGCAAATATGTTTGCCGTCATCAGCAGGCAAACAGCCAGAAAAAGTGTTTTTTTCATAATTATTTCACGATATTTATAATTTTGCCAGGTACGACTATAATCTTCTTCGGCTGCGCACCCTCGAGCCATTTCTGTGCCTCGGGAAGCGTTACAACGTCGGCCGATATATCGGCTACGGTAGCCGTAATAGGGTATTCGTGCTTGAATCGGGTTTTGCCATTGACCGATACAGGATATTCGAAAGAGTTCTCCTTGAGCCACCTCTCGTCGCAGACGGGATAGGGGGCATCGCATACCGACCCCTCATGTCCGAGCAGCGACCACAACTCCTCTGCTATGTGCGGCGCAAATGGCGCTATGAGGAGCGTCAGCGGCTCGACGATGGCTCTCTTGCGGCACTCGCCAAGTTCGTTTAAGCATATCATAAAGGCGGCGACAGAGGTGTTGAACGAGAAGTTTTCGATATCCTCTCTCACCTTTTTGACAGTCTTGTGCAGCGTTTTCAACTCCTTGTCGGTTGGCTGCTCATCCGTTACGGCGAAATTGCCCTCACGGTCGAAGAATGTGCGCCAGAACTTGCGCAGGAACTTGTGTACGCCGTCGATACCGTTGGTATCCCAGGGTTTGGACTGCTCTATGGGACCGAGGAACATCTCGTACATGCGCAGCGTATCGGCACCGTACTGCTCCACTATTCGGTCGGGATTAACCACATTGTACATCGACTTGGACATCTTCTCTATGGCCCAGCCGCAGACATATTTGCCATCCTCGAGTATGAACTCCGCATCGGCAAACTCGGGACGCCATGCACGGAATGCCTCAAGGTCGAGAAGGTCATTCCTGACGATATTTACATCCACGTGTATCTCCTGCGTTTCATACTCATTCTTCAGTCCCAGCGATACGAACTTGTTGGTGCCTACCACGCGGTAGACAAAGTTCGAGCGGCCCTGAATCATACCCTGGTTTATGAGTTTTTTGAACGGTTCGCTCTCGCATACATACCCCAAATCGTAGAGGAACATATTCCAAAAGCGTGAATACATAAGGTGTCCCGTAGCGTGTTCTATACCGCCGACATAGAGGTCTACATTGCGCCAATACTCGTTTGCTTCGCGACCCACAAGCGCCTTGTCGTTGCGGGCATCCATATAGCGCAGATAGTAGGCCGATGAACCTGCAAACCCGGGCATTGTAGAGGTCTCGTACTGCCAGCCTTCGACACGCGCCAAAGGCGGCTCGCCCTGCTCCGTAGGGCCGAAGTTCTTTATATCCGGCAACTGCAACGGCAACTGACTCTCGTCCAATGGAACGGCGATACCATCCTCATATCGTATTGGGAACGGCTCGCCCCAATATCTCTGACGCGAGAATATGGCGTCGCGCAGACGGTAGTTAACCAACTTCTTGCCCAAGCCCCGCCGCTCAATCTCGGCGAACATCTCGACAATAGCCTCTTTAACATCCTTGCCGTTGAGAAAATCCGAGTTTATCATCTTGCCCTCCTTGGCGTCATAGGAGGCCTTGCTTATATCGCCGCCCTCGACAACCGGCACAATATCCAGCCCGAAGTGGCGTGCAAAGGCATAGTCGCGCGAGTCGTGTGCCGGCACAGCCATAATGGCACCCGTGCCGTAGCCCGCCAGAACATAATCCGAGGCATAGATGGGTATGCGTTTGCCCGTGAAGGGGTTTATGGCATACGAACCGGTGAAGACTCCGCTTACACGTTTGGTATCCGCTATGCGTTCACGCTCCGAGCGCTTCTTGGTCTGCTCGATATAGTCGGCCACAGCCTCGCGGCATTCGTCCGTCGTCAAAGAGTCAATCCACTGATGTTCGGGGGCAATAACCATAAAGGTAACGCCGAAAATCGTGTCGGGACGCGTGGTGAAGACCTCTAACTTGCGGTCGCTGCCCTCGATATCGAAGAATACCTGCGCACCCGTCGAGCGTCCTATCCAGTTGCGCTGTATCTCCTTCAGGGAGTCGCTCCACTCAAGGCTCTCAAGACCGTCGAGCATACGCTCGGCGTATGCCGTAACACGAAGCAGCCACTGCTTCATACGCTTCTGCTCGACAGGGTAACCGCCTCTCACCGACAGACCGTCCTTCACCTCGTCGTTGGCCAGCACCGTCCCCAATGCCGGACACCAGTTTACCAGGGTGTCGGCGCGGAATGCCAGACGGTAGTTCTGCAATATGTTTTCGCGCTGCAACTTGTCGTATGATACCCACTCCTTGGCCGTGAAATGCAACTGTGCGGTGCAGGCTGCATCTATACCCTCTGTGCCGTGCAGGGCGAAGTGCGCCTCCAACTCCTCTATGGGGCGTGCCTTTTTGCAGGAGTTGCAGTACCAGTGCGAGAACATCTTCAGGAAGGCCCACTGCGTCCATTTGTAATATTCGGGGTCGCTTGTGCGCACCTCACGACTCCAGTCGAAACTGAATCCGATTTTGTCGAGTTGCTCGCGGTAGCGTGCTATATTCTGCTCGGTGGTTATGGCAGGGTGCTGTCCCGTCTGAATGGCATACTGCTCGGCCGGAAGACCGAAGGCATCGTAACCCATAGGATGCAGAACATTGAATCCGCATGAGCGTTTGTATCGCGCGTAGATATCCGAAGCGATGTAACCCAACGGATGACCTACATGCAACCCCGCACCCGAAGGGTAGGGAAACATGTCGAGTACGTAAAATTTGGGTCGCGACGGGTCGATATCCACCTTGTATGTATGCTGCTCACGCCAGCGCTGCTGCCATTTGCTCTCTATATATCTGAAATCGTATTCCATAATGCGGTTTGTTCGGGATAGGTTTTTTTATATCAGTTTTTAGATGGCAGGAACGACCACTCTCTCGAGTATTCGAGCATCTGGCCGGCGTAGTCGTAGTTGTATACAATCTCTACATCCACCACCTTGCCTTTGCGTTTTACAAGACGGTAGTCGGGGTTGATGAAGCCGCCGTAAGGCTCGATATTGAGTGCGCCGTAGCGCTCCAGAACCTCATTGTGCAGAACGGGGTCTACCGTTACGCCATACCTCTCTACCAGTTCTTTACCGGCCTCATAATCGCCTTCGGACTTTATGCGCTGAACCTCGCGCAGCATCTGCCCGAAGAGTTCGCGCAACTTGTCGAAGTCGTTTACAACGATATATGTTTTGCCATCCTTTTTCACCCACTCGATTACGTTGTCAGCAAGTCCCTTTTCATAGCACCATTCGGCAATCATCTTGCGGTTGCGCATATGCGCCTCCTCGACATTCTTGCCCTTCTCGATGCGTGAGAGTTGCGTCATCATACCATTCATTATGTAACTTGCATATTGCGCCTTGGCTACGTCGAGCGAGGGTATGAGTCCCAACTCCACCATCTTCGGGTCGCCTAAATAGTATAGACCGAAGAGGTCGGCGCGTGTCTCCTCGAGTGTCGAACTGTAACTCTTGAGTTCGTTGCCTTTGGTGCCGGGTGCGAGTTGTCCCGAACCGTGTCCAAGACACTCGTGCAGGTCTGTGTGCAGGTCGTCGCCGAGTTTCCCGTAACGCTCCAGCCTCTCGCGGTCTTCAGCGCGCAGGACAAACTCCTCAGTGAAACCGTTACCCTCGGCCGCCTTCTTGTAAGCGTATGTTATGTTGTCTATCGTTACCGACTTTGAGCCATACTCCTTGCGAATCCAGTCTGCATTGGGCAGGTTTATGCCTATCGGCGTTGAGGGGTAGCAGTCGCCGCCCAGCATGGCAACCGTTATAACCTTTGCCGATACGCCTTTGACCTGCTTCTTCTTGAATGCAGGGTCTACGGGTGAGTTATCCTCGAACCACTGTGCATTCTCGGATATGATTTGCGTGCGCTTGCAAGCCTCCTCATCACGGAAATTCACATTGGCCTCCCACGAAGCCTTGCGTCCCATAGGGTCGCCGTAATCTTCGATAAAGCCGTTCACGAAATCGATATTGGATACAGTGTCGCGCACCCACGCTATGTTGTACTCGTCGAAACGGCGCAAATCACCGGTGCGGTAATACTCTATAAGTGAAGATATGATTGATTTCTGCGGCTCCTCGGCTACGCTCTCGGCAAGCTCGAGCCAGCCTGTAATCTGTTCTATTGCGGATGAGTACATACCGCCGACTCTCCATACGCGCTCTCTGATAATGCCGTCTTCGCCCTTTGTAAGTTGTGAATTGAGACCGTAGGAGATGGGATGGGGGTCGGAATGGTCTGCCATGTCGTTGTAGAACTGCTCGGCTTCGGCCTGCGTAACACCGTCATAGTAGTTTCCTGCCGAGGCTGCAACCATATCTATACCGGCTCTCTGGTCGAGACGCGAAGCATATAGCTCGGGGTCGAACATTGCCGGAAGTATTGCAGCTTTCAGCTCCTCAACCGTGCCGAAGTCGAGGGGCAGCGATGATACCGGAACAGAATCCATAGCCGCCTCGAACCATGCCTGTGTAAATTCGGGTGTGAACTTGTCGTTGGAGTAGTGGTGGTGTATGCCGTTTGCAAACCATACCTTTTTCAGATACTTCTCGAATGCTCGCCACTCGTCCGATTTCTTGTCGCCCTTGTAGTTTACATATACGGCCTCGAGGGTGCGGCGTATGGGGAGGTTGTATTTGAAATTCTGGTCGAAGAGTATATCCCGTCCGCACTTTGCCGCCTGCGACAGATAGTATGCGAGCAGTTTCTCTTGCAGCGGCAACTCTTCGAATCCCGGCACGGTGTAACGTATAACCTTGATATCGTCGAAGCGGTCTACCACCCAGGGATGTTTGTCCTCTTTACCTTTGCCGTAGGATGCTGTGGAAACTGATGTAACAGCCATAATTGTCATAACAGATAGTATAAAAAAGCGTTTCATCTTCTTATATTGAGTTTGATTTACGTGCAAAATTACAAAAAATCCCGAAAGCAGGCATACGTATCGAATAATTATATAACTTTGCCGTGCGTTTTATTACTCAAAACAGTGATGAAAATTGTTAAAACGGTCAGTCAGCTGCACTCTGCGCTTGCCGGATTGCAAGGTGGAAGCATAGGATTCGTTCCCACGATGGGGGCTTTGCACGAGGGGCATCTGTCTCTTGTTAAGCGTGCTATCAAGGAGTGTGCCGCATGTGTGGTGAGTGTATTTGTAAACCCCACACAGTTCAATGATAAAAACGACCTCAAAAACTATCCCCGCACGCCTGAAGCCGATGCCGCCATGCTCGAAAAGGCCGGTGTAGACATCGTCTTTATGCCTGCTGTTGAGGATATATACCCCGAGCCTGATACGCGTCAGTTCGACTTCGGGGTTATCGACAAGGTTATGGAGGGTGCGACGCGCCCGGGGCATTTCAACGGTGTGGCGCAGGTCGTAAGCCGCCTCTTCGCCCTCGTGCAGCCCGACAAAGCATATTTCGGCGAGAAAGATTTTCAGCAGATAGCCGTGATAAAGGCTATGGTTGCGCAGTTGGGACTTGAGGTGGAGATTGTCGAGTGTCCTATCGTGAGGGGCGCCGACGGTCTGGCGCTTTCGTCGCGCAATGCACTTCTCGATGAGGCTCACCGTGCCGCAGCACCGCATATTTATGAGGTGCTTGCCGCTGCTGCGAAACTCACATCGCAACTCTCGCCCACAGAGTTGGAAGACCGTGTTGTGTCCGAGATTGAAAAGAACCCGCTGCTGAAGGTGATATACTTCTATGCTGTGGATGCGGCGACGATGCAGCGTGTGGAGAGGTGGGACGATGCAGCGCACATACAGGGTTGTGTGGCTGTGCAGGCAGGTGCCATAAGATTGATAGACAATATAAAACTTAAATAAACGGCTGCGCCGAAAACTGAAGAAATAGAGGTCATGCAGATAGAAGTTCTTAAATCGAAGATTCACCGCGTGAAGGTTACCGAGGCCAATGTAGACTATGTTGGCAGTATAACAGTCGATGAGGCACTCCTGGAGGCTGCCGGAATGATAGCCGGCGAGAAGGTTCAGGTGCTGAATGTTACCAATGGCGAGCGTCTTGAAACATATATTATAAAAGGAGAGAGGGATAGCGGTGTGGTATGTCTCAACGGTGCTGCGGCGCACAAGGCTTCGGTGGGCGACGTTATCATCATCGTATCGTATGCGCTGCTCGACTTTGAGGAGGCCAAAACCTTCAAGCCGTCGGTAATATTCCCCGATACGGCTACCAATAGGCTTGTAAAATAGCACTTTCCGCTTATGGACCTGCTGTTGTCGATATTTGCAGTCATACTGGGTGCAGCGGGTATTGTCGGGAGTTTCGTTCCGGTGCTGCCTGGTGTGATTCTGGGCTATGCCGGCATCCTGTGCGCATTTTTTCGTGAAGGGTCGTCGCTCTCGCTGACGGCTGTGCTGCTGTGGCTTGCGGTGGCTGTTATCGTTACGGCAGCAGACTATCTCCTTCCCGGGTATATGACCAAACTCTTCGGCGGCAGCCGCGCGGCAACTGTCGGCGCTACCGTCGGACTTATTGCCGGAATGCTGTTTACGCCTGTGGGGATGATTCTCGGCTCGTTTATCGGCGCCGTCGCGGGCGAGATGCTTAATGTCCGTGATTTCAACCGTGCGCTTAAAGCCGGATGCGGCTCATTCCTGTCGTTTATCGTCGGCACGGGCTTAAAGTTTATGGCAACGACAGGTATGTTTATCCAAATATGTTTTGACTTCGCAGCATGGGTGGCTTCCGTCTGAAAGGTCGTCGCTTCGCACGAAAATCCATAAAATAGTATGAAGAGATTGTTAAGTTTTGCAACACTCCTCGCAGCGATGATTGTTGCATCGGGTTCTGCCACCGCTTCGGTATCGGAGCATGGAAACGGAACTGTTGTGAGCGCTCCTGTCGAAAATGACCCGCTGGAGACGAAAATATGTACGCTGGAAAACGGACTTAAGGTCTATATGACCGTGAACCGTGAGACCCCGCGCATACAGACCGTCATTGCGGTGAGGGTTGGCGCAAAGAACGACCCCGCTGAGACGACGGGTCTGGCTCACTACTTCGAGCATCTTATGTTTAAGGGTACGGAGAGGTTCGGTACGCAGGACTATGCTGCCGAGAAACCGCTGTTGGACGAGATAGAACGTCTGTTCGAGGTGTACCGTCAGACGACAGATCCCTCGGAGCGCAAGGCTCTCTATGCCGTTATAGACAGCGTGTCGAATGAGGCGTCGAAGATAGCCATACCCAACGAGTATGACAAACTTATGGCAGCCATAGGGTCCGAAGGCTCCAATGCATGGACCTCGTATGACGAGACGTGCTATACGGAGAATATACCGTCGAATCAACTTGAGAACTGGGCGAAGATTCAGTCCGACCGCTTTGCCCATCCCGTGCTTCGCGGATTCCATACCGAACTTGAGACGGTCTACGAGGAGTATAATATGTCCCTTACGCGCGATATGGGCAAGGCATTCGAAAAACTGGATGCGCTGCTCTATCCTACGCATCCAAGCGGTCAGCACTCGGTACTCGGTTATCAGGAGCATCTTAAAAATCCATCCATAACCAATATCAAAAACTACTTCAAGACCTATTATGTCCCTAATAATATGGCGATATGTATGTCCGGCGATTTCGACCCTGACGAGGCGATGGAGATTATAGAGAGATACTTCGGTCCGCTTGTTCCCAACGACAATCTGCCCGTGTTCTCATTCGAGCCTGCAAAGCCTCTCACGGCGCCTGTCGAGGCAGAGGTTATGGGCAACGAAAGCGATTTCGTATGGATGGGCTGGCGTACGGACAGCGCGTTGAGTGCGGATGCCGAACTATATGAGATAGTGTCGCTGATACTGCAGAATGACAAATGCGGTCTTCTGGATACCGATTTGAACAATACGCAGAGGGTTCTGGCAAGTTTTGCCTTCAGCGAGCGGACGCCCGATGTGGGTTCGATTGTCGTTGGCGGCTTCCCCAAGGATGGACAGTCGCTCGAGGATGTGCGCAATCTTCTTCTGTCGGAGGTGGCGAAACTGCGTCGCGGCGAGTTCGACGAATCGCTGCTGGTCTCTGTGGTGGCGAATAAGAAGCGCGATATGATGCGCGAACTGGAGGATAACGAACAGCGCGTGCAGATGTATATCAACTCCTTCATCAACGGCACCTCGTGGGCGGATGAGGTGGCCTCGCTCGACCGTATGTCCAAAATCACGAAGGAGGATATCGTTGCGTGGGCGTGCGAGAATCTGCGCGATGACAACTATGCAATAGTCTATAAGCGTCAGGGCGAGGATAAAAACCAGAAGAAGATAGAGAAGCCGCATATCACCCCTATCGCCACCAACCGCGATGCCGTGAGCGACTTCCTCACCGAGGTTCGGAATACGCCTGTCAAACCTGTCGCACCCCGCTTCGTGGACTTCGACCGCGATATGTCGAAAGACACTATGGCAAACGGCACGGAGGTGCTGTACAAGCAGAACGAGAACAACGGCCTCTTTACACTCACCTATCTCTATCAGTTGGGAGAGAAAGACCCTGTTCTGGAGTTCGCCTCCGGCTATTTCGACCTGCTCGGCACGTCCGACAAGCCGCTTGACGAGATACAGCGCGAGTTCTACGACCTGGCGTGCGACTTCAGCATTACCGTTACGGACCATCGCGCGTATGTAACCATATCGGGACTTGGCGAGAATATGGAGCGGGCGCTGGCTCTTGCTGAGGAGTATATGAATAATGTCGAGGGCGATGACGCCGTACTCGCGGAACTTAAGTACGATACCTTCAAGGAGCGCCGCGACAATAAACTCAGCCAGAGAGCCAATTTCAGCGCTCTTATGCGATATGTTACATACGGCGGAGAG
Source organism: Alistipes sp. (assembly GCA_022511295.1). GTDB lineage: Bacteria > Bacteroidota > Bacteroidia > Bacteroidales > Rikenellaceae > Alistipes. The sequence continues at coordinate 32,579 of JAFLRT010000015.1, forward strand.
TATGTAAAGAGATATACACTCTCCAATAAGGCTCTCGCGGCTCTTACGAGCGATGAACTTGTAGGTAAAATCAAGTCGCTGACGGGTATGAAACACCGTGTGCTTTACTACGGACCTCTCCCGCTCGACACCCTTGTAACAAAACTCGATGCGAACCATAACAGTACCTCGGCTGTTTCGGATGCTTGTCCTCACCGCAAGGCGGCTGTCATGCAGAACGTCGATGAAAACAGAGTAGTGCTGGCACAGTACGATGCAAAGCAGATATACTACTCTCAATACTCGAAAAATGCCGGCGATGCGGAGTTTTCGACAGGAAATGACGCTATTGTGATGCTCTATAATACCTATTTCGGCGGCGGTATGAATGCAATCGTCTTCCAGGAGATGCGCGAGGCTCGCGGCTTGGCATATACGGCCCGCGCGTCATACGACGAAGGACGTTTTCCGGAACAGGGCTATAACTTCAACGCCTTTATAGCAACGCAGAACGATAAGACACGCCAGGCTGTTGAGGCATTCGAGGAGATTATCGAGAATATGCCTCTGTCGCAGACTGCATTCGATATAGCCCTTCAGTCGGCTCTCTCATCTGTCGAGACATCGCGCACAACACGCGAAAATGTGCTGTGGACGTACATTTTTAACGAGGAGTTCGGTATCGACGGCGACCGTAATGAACTTGTATATGAGGCTCTTAAAACGCTTACGCTGGATGATGTGGCTGCATTTCAACAGCAGCGCATCAAGGGTCGCAAGTATGTATATGCCATACTTGGCGACAGAAAGGATATAGATAAAAAGTTCCTTCGCTCGATAGGTCGTATTAGAAAGGTGTCGCAGAGAGATATCTTCGGATATTGATTGCCGATATAGGCTTTGACGTTTCTCGCGGGTGTATCTGAAAAGATGCACCCGTATGTTTTTTTTGCGATGATGCTGAAAATTGATGCCGCCGCCACATAGCGTGGGTATTAACCTCCATCAACAGCTCCCACATATAGCGCGGGTCAAATATTGAACTTTACGTGTTTCATTTTTGAACCCGTAAGACTATTGGGGGAACGGCTTTCATGATGTTGCTTTTTGTGTATGTACTCTGTCCTTTAAGTCAGTACGCAGGACTGCGCCGCGCCCCAGCCCCCACCTCGGTGGCGCCACTGGTTTAGTGTCGTCGCTTTTTTGGTTGAGCGCGGCGGGTTTAG
>JAFLRT010000150.1 GCA_022511295.1 Alistipes sp.
ACGCAAGGTAGGAGTGTTCGTGCGATATGCGCTGGCGCTTATGCAGGCAATCCCCCCGTCCCCCTTTGAAAAGGGGGAGACGCGCGCCTAAACCGCGAATTCCTCGCTGCCAAGCTGAAGGACTAAACAAAATTCACTCTATATGATAAAGGCAGACTGTTTCGGCAGTCTGCTTTTATTTGCGTTGTCCGGCCCGTCGACGGGCCTGCGCCGCCCTAAAGGGGCGGAGGGCGGCGCATAAAATTATTTAATTATGAAAAACTCTCTGGATATTTCTGCCGAGACCGAGTGTCGTGCCCGCAAAGTGCTGGACGACAGCGGTGTAATACGCATCTGGGAGGAGGCCGGTGCCGAGGTGCGGATTGTCGGTTCGCTGGCTATGGGGCTGATGATGACACACCGCGACATCGACCTGCACATCTACACCGACCGATTGGACCCAGCCGCAGATTTTGCAGCGATGGCCCGTCTGGCGGCCAATCCGGCGGTGGAGCGAGTGACATACACAAACCTTGCAGCGACGGAGGAGG
>JAFLRT010000151.1 GCA_022511295.1 Alistipes sp.
TCCGGCTGCGTCGACCACGCGGAAGTCGATGCGGTCGCTGCTGCCGTAGTTGTCGATGAGGTTGATTTCGGTGAAGTTGCCCGTGCGGAGCATCATGTTTATCTGACGGTAGATGCTCTCCACCTCGTCGTTGATGTGCCTCAGGTCTTCGGTCTGCTCCTTCGACAGACCCTCGTGGTTGTTGTCGATATGTTCAAAAGCCGGACGGGTGATGTGCAGCAGCGATTTGGTCATCTCGTTCAGATAGTCCACTACCTGCACATAGTATTGCGCCGTGTCCAAATCGGCACCCTTCAGCGTGCGAATCGTCGGCAGCAGCGCATACTTGCGCTCGCGCGACTGCTGGAACAGCTCCTCGGCCTCCTTCACCATGTCGCGCAGCACCTTGCGGTTCTCCTTGAAGACCGCTATCAGCGTGCGGTCGTAGAGGCGTGTGGTGCGCTCCATGGTCGTGCAGACCTCCGAGGTGATGATATTCATCATATCCTCCGACGTGTCGGCCTTGCGATGCTCCTCTT
>JAFLRT010000152.1 GCA_022511295.1 Alistipes sp.
AAGATAGTGTGCGGTCGGCGTCAGCGGCGGCCGGTGCGGCAATGTTAATAATTCGTTAAATTTATTAAAAAATTCGTAAAAAATTTGCATAACCACAAAAATTGCCTTATCTTTGCAGTGAAGTTTTAAGGTTCATTTAGGTTAGTAGTTTTAGGTTGTTAGAGGTCATCGGCAGGTTGCGGCGGTGCAAACCGGCGCTAAAGCCCGCAAACGGTGCTCGTTTGGGGGATGAAAAACCTCCGGTTGAACCTCACGAGGGGGTGGTTCCCCTTGAGAAAAAGGTCAGAGTCGCGAGATTCGGACCTTTTTTTGTTTCGGGAGGGGCGGTGCCGGTCGGTTATTTCCGGTACTTCTGCTCGAAAAGCAGGCTGTTGCGCGTGCCCCAGGCGAGCATGGCGTCGATGATCGGAATGAGGCTGCTGCCCAGCTCCGTGCTGGCGTACTCCGACCGCGGCGGCAGCTCCGGAAAGATTGTTTTGGCGACCAGACCGTCTTCGACCAGCTCCTTCAGCTGG
>JAFLRT010000153.1 GCA_022511295.1 Alistipes sp.
GACGTTTACCTCGTCCACGATGAGCTGCTTCACGGCCTCGATATGCTTCTTCTGCTCGGCGTTGGCCGGCACCATGATGGACTGCAACGGCTGGCGCACCTTGATGTTCACCTTGCGGCGCAGGGCCAGCACCATCGACGTAATCTTCTGCGCCATCTGCATACGCGCCTCCAAATCCTTGTCAATCATGGCTTCGTCGGCCACGGGATATTTGTCCAGATGCACCGAGTCGAGTTCGCCGCCGAGGTCCTTATAGAGCTGGTCGGCATAGAACGGGGCGAACGGTGCAATCAGCTTGGCCACGGTCATCAGACAGGTGTAGAGCGTGTCGTAAGCCGAACGCTTGTCGGCACTCATTTCCTTGCCCCAGAAGCGTTTGCGGTTCAGACGGACGAACCAGTTAGAGAGGTCGTCGTTGACGAAAGCGTCGATGAGACGGCCGGCGCGTGTCGGGTCGTAGTTGTCCAGCTCGGCCGTCACGCCCTTAACGAGCGTGTTCAGACACGACAGA
>JAFLRT010000154.1 GCA_022511295.1 Alistipes sp.
ACCTGTCTTGCCGCCCATCTCCACGTCGCGCATATTGTACTGCGACACCATGCGGTAGCCCGTACCGTGCTTGACGACCGTCTGCAACATTTGCAGCATCGTGTATGCCGTCCGTTCGCCGATGGCATCCTGCGACTGCGGCACGAAGCTCGAGATGAGGTTGCCCTGACGGTCCTCGATTCGCGTCACGAATATGGCATCGTTATGCACGCCCTCGTTGGCGAAGGTCGTGAAGGCGCTCACCATCTCGTAGACGTTCGACTCCGATGAACCCAGACACAACGCATACACCGGGTCGATAAAGCTGCGGATACCCATGTTGTGGATAAAATCGGCCACCGCCTCGGGCTGCTTGGCCTGCTTCATAATCCACGCCGAGTAGTTGTTGCGGCTGCGGGCCAGACCCCACTGCAGCGGGTATAACACCCCGTCGTATTCGACCTTGCCGGCCTCCTTGGGCGACCACACCGTACCGTTCGGGGTCTCTATCGTGACGGGCAGATTCGGCA
>JAFLRT010000155.1:0-230 GCA_022511295.1 Alistipes sp.
ATTCTGCCGGCGTTTTTTTGCAGCCCGACGAACCCCGCTATTCTGCTGACGGTTGCGGCATTGTGGCCGATTCTCTGCGGCGAGGTCGCGGATTCTGCCGGTGTTTTTTGCAGTCCGCCGAACCCCGCTATTCTGCTGACGGTTGCGGCATTGGGGCCGGCTTTCCTATTGCGAGGTTGCGGCATTGAGGCCGATTCCATGCGGCGGAGCATACAAAGTTCATCGCAGAA
>JAFLRT010000155.1:240-508 GCA_022511295.1 Alistipes sp.
GGAGGGAATGTCAAAATGAATATGGTAATAAAAAATTTGCAAATTTTTTATTACCTTTGCAACGTATTATGTGTGTAAACTTATGGACAAACTCGTAAATGCAATAGTCGGAGCGATACAAAACAAAAAAGGTAAGAATATTGTATCTCTCGACCTCTCGAAATTCGACGGCGCGATATGTTCGGCGTTCGTCGTCTGCAACGCCGACTCCACAACGCAGGTGGCTGCCATAGCCGCAGGCATCGAGGAGGAGGTGGCGCGCGACCTC
>JAFLRT010000156.1 GCA_022511295.1 Alistipes sp.
TGTGCGTATCCGATACGCTAATGCTTCATAGGCAAATCCGTTTTGTTAGTTCATAGCGCAAATATAGAAATTATTTTTCAGTGAACAAATTAAAAACGAAGTTATAGCGGGCGGAACCAATCGCGAAACGAAACAAGGCGTGTCAATATGATTAAAATAAATTCAAAATTATTTCGAGAACCGAATTTATTTTGAATTAAATCGTATCTTTGTTGCCGTTATGGAACTCGGTGCTTTGCTGATACTGGTGCGCAGTTTTTGCGTGGGACTCGCCGCCTCGATTACCGTCGGGCCGGTGGCGGTGCTGTGCATACAGCGCACGCTGAGCAAAAGCCGCGTGTCGGGCATCGTGTCGGGATTCGGCGTGGCGTGCGCCGACACGTTCATGGCCGTCATCGCCTTCTCGTGCTACTCGATGCTCGCCTCGACCATTCAGCAGCATCACAACCTGCTGATGGCCATCGGCGGGGCATTCGTGGTGGCTGTCGGGGTCTACGTGTTCCTG
>JAFLRT010000157.1 GCA_022511295.1 Alistipes sp.
AGTCGCACTGCTTGCGGCTGATTGCTCCGGCGCTCGCCATACGCGCCAGCACCAGATTGCGGCGCGCCAGCGCATTTTCGGGATTTCGCACCGGCGAATATCGCGTCGGCGCATTCACCACGCCGACCAGCACGGCCGCCTCCTGTATATTCAGTTCGTCGGGAGTCTTGTTAAAGAAGGTGGCGGCAGCCGACTTGATGCCATAGGCATTGGAGCCGTACTCGACCGTATTGAGGTACATGGCCGCGATTTCCTCCTTGGTGTAGTTGTATTCGAGTTTGAGAGCCGTAATCCACTCCTTGAACTTCGAGCAGACGAGTTTCGATGCGCGGGCTATTTTGCCGCGGTTGCGCACCGTGTCGCGCGGGAAGAGGTTTTTGGCCAGCTGCTGAGTGATGGTCGAGCCACCGCCCTGCGACGAATTTTGCAGTGCTATGGTCTTGATACCCACACGATACAGCGACGGGATGTCGATACCCGAATGGGTGTCGAACCGCGCATCCT
>JAFLRT010000158.1 GCA_022511295.1 Alistipes sp.
GGGTCTCGACCTCTTCCCCCAGAGCGTGGACTGCTCGACACAGGTGCTCTTCGCCAATCTCGGCGAGGCCGAGGAGGAGGCTTCACTGCGTCTGCTCGCCACGCTGCGCGATGCGGGCGTTGCGGCCGAAATATACCCCGAAAGCGCCAAGATGAAGAAGCAGATGGAGTATGCCGACCGTCGGAACATTCCCTTTGTGGTTATTATCGGCAGCCGCGAGCTCGAAACACGCTGCGCAACCGTAAAGAATATGCAGACGGGCGAGCAGCGCGAGGTGGCGTTCGACGGCATTGCAGGAGTTTTCAAGGCTTAGATATGGTCATTTTCAGGTTGTTGCGCACGGCGGCGGCAGTGGCGGCGGTGGCTGTCACTTTTTCGCTGCATGCCCAGAACCCGGGCGGCGAGGCCGCAGGCAAGGAGCAGGAGTACCGTCAGGACAACCTTCTTCCGCAGCGCAAGCTCACAGGCGTATACAACTATCTCAGCTCCATGTATGTCGATGA
>JAFLRT010000159.1 GCA_022511295.1 Alistipes sp.
GTATGAGTTTCTGTTTTAGAGAGATGTTTTTGCAGTGTCAGAACAACCCATCTGTGCTTGACATTGCTACCACCTCTGCAAGTTCATCCAATGAGAGTTTCACATACTCCTTGAAGGTGCGTTCCTCCTTGTGTCCTGAAACGCTCATCATCTGCGGTATGGTGTACTTTTGCGACAAGTACATATTGGTAATTCCACTCCTGCGTGCTGTGTGGGTGGAGATTAACTGCCATCTTGGTTTCAGCACATTACCCTGACTGTCCCGCTCAAAAGAACATTGGTTTCTCTTTTCAGCCAGTTTCTCCTGTTTCTTCAACAAGGTGCGTTCTGTTTTTGCAAGACTGGGAATTGTGTGCGACAACTTCTCTCCTATATCCTTGATTACTCTGTTAAACGCTTGGTCTGTAATTTCAGGCATATTGTAGTTGTATTTCTTCAACAGGGTTTCCAGTTTATCATCCACTATGGGAATCACCACCTTGTTGCCTGTCTTCTGCTGCT
>JAFLRT010000016.1 GCA_022511295.1 Alistipes sp.
GGATGTATCGAAGAATACGGAGTTGACAAATTTGCACTGCGATGGTAATCAACTGACAACCCTGGATGTATCAAAGAATACCAAGTTGACAAAATTGTACTGCGATGGTAATCAACTGACAAGTTTGGATGTATCGAAGAATACGGAGTTGACATTTTTGAACTGCTCTTACAATCAACTGACAACTCTGGATGTGTCGAAGAATATTTGGTTGACAGAGTTGTGGTGCAAGTGGAATCAACTGACAACCCTGGATGTATCGAAGAATACGGGGTTTGAATTTTTGTCCTGCGATGACGATGTAGCAGTAACCGGATATAATAATTGACAGCGAAGGTCGATGGGGTCTAATAGATAATCAGGTCATCAGCGGAAAAAGGTATGCTATTTGCTTTTGGTCGGGGCAAAAGCACATCTTATGGCGAGTAAAAACTGCATCAAAAGGCCCGAGCAGCCGCGAACATACGACAAACCGGCCGCTGCGCCTACCGTTACACAACTCACACCCGACGACCAACTGGAAGACGGCGGTGCCATGCCGCGCGACACAGGGTCGGACACCCCAACATGGCGCGAGGTCGAACAGGACACAGTGGCCATCAATCCCTCGGCAGAAAGTATGGACAGTCGCGGGTAGCATTCACTGAATTACAAATCAATGTTGGCAAATACCGCGCTCGGACACGCTATTGCGGCGCCCCAAGGGGGTGGGTCGGGGCGGTGCAAATAATTATTCGGTGTCTATTGAAATTATATTGAAATCACAGCCGTTTAAGCACCGACGAGATACGCTCAAGACCGTCGGTCAGAACACTTCGCGGACACGCTATATTGATACGCACAAAGCCCTCGCCTGCCATACCGTACATCCTGCCCGAATTGAGTGCCACGCGACCCTCATCCTCAAGTCTGCGCACCAGTTCATCCGACTTCAGACCCGTATGGCGGCAGTCCACCCATACAAGATATGTCCCTTCCAACGGCATGACGCGGTACTGCGGCAGACGCTCTTCAAAAAACGACCTCAACACAAGGTAGTTATCCCACAGATAGCGACGCAGTTCATCGAGCCACTCTCCGCCGCAGGTATAGGCTGCTATCGTAGCCTCGACACCGAACGGATTGACGTCGCACACCTCATTATCGTTTATCGCACGGTCTATGCGCCGGCGAACATCCTCATCCTCAGCCACAATATCGGCTATCTGAAGCCCCGCGATATTGAACGCCTTCGACGGCGAGAAGCATACCACAGCACGTCGCGATATCTCTCCGCCCAAAGAGCCGTAAGGGGTATAGTCATGTCCATCGTATGTCAGTTCGCAGTGTATCTCATCCGAAATCACGGTTACATCGTGTCTTAGGCATATCTCGCCCACACGCCGCAACTCATCTTCGCGCCACACGCGCCCTGCCGGATTATGAGGGTTGCAGAGTATCATCACCTGCACCGCAGGGTCGGAGGCCGACGCCTCCAAAGCCTCGAAATCCATAGTGTAACCCTCGGGAGAGTATACCAGCGGCACCTCGACAGCCGTACAGCCGTTATTGCGTATCGACGAGAAGAAACAGTTATAGACCGGCGTCTGCACCATAACCTTGTCGCCGCTGCGTGTCAGCGCCTTGACAACGGCCGAGAGAGCCGGCACCACACCCGAGGTATAGATGATGCTTCGCGGGTCGATGCTCCACCCGTGCCGCTCCGAGAACCATCGGCAGACGGCATCATAATAGTTCTGCGGCACCTTCGTATAGCCGAAGATACCGTGTTCCACCCTGCGGCGCAGCGCGTCGATGATGCAGGGCGCCGTGCGGAAATCCATATCGGCGACCCACATGGGCAGAATATCATCGGCAGGCATCTCGTCCCACTTGCAGCAGCCTGTGCCGCGACGCGGGGTAACAACGTCAAAGTCGTATCTCATAACTACATCTGTTTCAATGTCAATCTATATATTTTCTATAATATTTACTCTGTATCCGTTTATAAAAATCTCCTATCTCGCAATATCGTCTCTTTTCGGCATAATCTTTATCCAGCGACCGCCATATAGCCTTGCAAGGAATATCACGCCCCTGAAACACAACTCGCCGCACATGGCTATCCACACGCCGCGAAGACCCAGCACGGGTGCCAGCAGCGCCGCAGCGACAAGACGTACCGCCCACATACTGCCCAGATTCATCATACACGGCACAAGCGTATCGCCGGCACCCACAAAGACACCGTATGCCACAATCGACGCGGCGAACATCGGCTCGGCAAAGGCCTCGATACGCAGCACCCCCACACCCGCATCGCGTATAGCCTCCACAGGCGAGAGGAAGCCCATCATCGCCGGCGCGGCGAAGTACATCACAACACCCATAACGGTCATGGCGGCGACACCCGTCCACACCGTGATACTGCCGAAATGTCGTGCAAGGTCGCGCCGTCCCGCACCTATGCTCTGTCCCGAGAGTGTCGTGGCGGCGTCGGCGATACCGTAGCCGGGCATATAGCAGAGACTCTCGGCGGTAATGGAGAGCGAGTGCGCCGCGAGGGCCACAGCGCCCAGAGGTGCCACGATGACGGTGGTCATAATCTGCGCACCGCATATAAATATATGCTCCGCACCCACCGGCAGACCTATCTTAAGCGCCTTTTTAAGGCACTCGCCGCCCACCTTGAACGAGCCGTGCGTCCGTGCGAGACGCAACTCGCTCGAACGGTACCACATATAGTATACCATTACCGCCGTGCCGGCAACGCCTGCCAGTGCCGTACCTATGGCGGCACCCTCCACGCCGAGACCCGCTCCCCATACCGCAATCTCACATCCGGCAACGGAAACCGTCCGCGAGGGGAATATCAGAAAGAAGTTGAAGACCACATCGGCCACGCACATCGCGACATTGATTATACCCGGCACAAGGATATTGCCGCTGCACCGCAGCATACTGCCAGAGAGCGACAGCAGCGACAGCACGGGCATCGAGAGGACGAAGATACGGAAATAGAGCGTTGCATCGTGTCGTATGGACTCCTCACCGCCAAGCCATACCGGAAGGGCGTCGCTCACGGCAAGACCCGCCGCCGAAAGCACCGCCGAGAAACAGAGAACGGCCGTCAGCGACTGCCGCAGCACCGAGCGCGCACCCTCATTGTCGCCGCCGCCCGTGAGGTGGGCCACCTGCACCGCAAAGCCGGTCGAAACCGACGAGATGATACCCCACATAAGCCATGTGGAGGTTACGGTAAGACCTATGGCTGCCGACGCCTCGGCACCCAGCGACCCCACCATAGCCGCATCGATATACTCCATAACGATATTGGAGAGTTGTGCGAGTATGGCAGGTATACTGAGCAGCACCGTCAGACGCAACTGCTGACGGCGGCTCATCGGCAGGCCGCTGCGTATGCGTTGCAGGAGGCTGTTTTTGTCGCTTTGCGTGCGGCTCATCACCCTACTCTGTCGGTCGCAGGGTTATCTTGCAGTCGGCAGGCGCCTTGATATTCTCGTCGAGGATTATCTCGCCGCACTCATCGAGGGTTATGGAGCCGCTGCGAGGGTTCTTGATGCTCACCACGCGACCCTTGATATCGGCCTGCAAGGTCGAATACTCGAATGCCAAATCGCAGTCGTCGGCGAAGGTGCAGTTCTCCAAAACGAGGTCTGAGGCATAGCAGAGGGGCTGCGTGCCGCCTATATGGCAATTCACGAGGCGCAGACGTCGGGAGTGCCAGCCGAGATATTCGCCGTCGATAAGCGAGTCGTACACCGTAACATCCTCAGTGTTCCAGAATGCGTCTTTAGAAAAAATCTCGGCGTTGTGTATCTCGACATTGCGGCAATACTGGAATGAGTAGTTGCCATTCTGCCGGTAGTTGTCGATACGGATATCGGAGCAGTGCATAAATATATAGTCTGCCTGTGCGGTCTCGACGTCGCGCAGCGTGATGCCGCTGCAATGCCATAGCGTCTCCTGCGCGAAGGGTATCTTAACCCGCTCGAGGTGCAAATCGTGCATCTCGCGGAACATTTTGGGTGCCTCGACAAGCGTGTCGGTCATAACAAGCCCGCGCGAATACCACAGTGCGGCGCGTGCGCCCTCGCGGAATATGCAGTCGCGGACCCTGAAGCCGTCATTGTGCCAGAAGGGGTATTTGCCTTTGAACTCGCAGCGCACGGCGTCGATATCGCTGCACTCCTTGAGTGCCGACTCACCGGGTTCGATTACAACATCTTCGAGCGAGAGGTGATGTGAGGCGAAGAGCGGTCTCTCGCCGCCGAACACCTCGTTTCTTATAACTTTTTTCTCCATTTTTATTGGGATTCTTCGCAGGTCGGTGCCGCGCGGACACCGACTTTACATCTCTATCTTTACTTTAATCAAGCATAACAAGTTCGTACTCCTGACTGCCGAGACCTATCTGCTCGGCATACTCCAATGTATGCATACCATGACGCGAGTCCATACGCTCGATAAGTGCAGCCTTGCCCGGGTCGTCGGAGTTGCGCACCAAATCGGTGCAGGCCTTGTCCAGCGCTACGGGGTCGAGCGATGCGAGGATGCCTATATCGCCCATCTCGGGGTCGGCGGGGTGCGAATCGCAGTCGCAGTCCACCGAGAGGTTGTTGGCGATATTGATATAGAGTATTCTGTCGCCGCAGTGGTCGGCAACGGCCTTGGCCGCCTCCGCCATAGACTCAAGGAAGTCGTCCTGCGGAGCGACATTCTTCCAGATATCGGTTTTGGTCTTGCCGGCGGTGTGTATCCAGCACTTGCCCATCGACGAGGCGATACCTATCGATATATTTTTCACCGCACCGCCGAAGCCGCCCATAGCGTGGCCCTTGAAGTGCGACAGCACAACCGTGAAATCATAGTCGAGGTAGTGCGAGCCGACGTAATCCTCTTTGAGGTGGCGGCCGCCCGTTACCGGCAGCGCCGTATCGCCGTCGGCATCCATTATATCGACAGGTGCTATAGCGGTGAAACCATGCTCCTCGGCAGCCTTGTAGTGGTCTTCGGTGTGCAGGCGGCGGCCGTTATAGGCGGTATTGCACTCGACGATGGTGCCGTTCACGCTCTGCACGAGGTCTTTGATAAGTTCGGGCTTGAGGTAGTTATGACCGCCGGGTTCGCCGGTCGATATCTTAACCGCCACACGTCCCTCGGCAGGACGACCCAACGCCTCGTATATACGCACAAGGTTTTCGGGCGTAATCTCCTTTATCATATATACTTTCGGCTTTTCGACAGCCACCTCGCGCGGCGATTCGGCGCAGCCTGCAACAGCAGCAGCCACCATTGAAACACATACCATAAATGCAAATGTTTTTTTCATTTTTTTATCTTTTTATTCTATTCTTTGTCTCTTTTTTTGCCACTGTCGGGACTTTTTTTGCTATTGTATTCAGTTGTATCGCAATTTTACGCAAAGTTATTAAAAGTTATGAAAAGTTAATAATAAAAAAGTTTTTGCGGCGCCACTGCCACCAATCGCCGCAGATTGCGGAGGCGCGCAATGCTCATCTCGGCGGGGAGGGGCTGCGGCGCGCGCATCGCTTCGTGATGCATTTCCCGATTAAAACGTAAACTTCACACCGCCCATAACCGTCGCACGCGGCATAGGATATCCGGCATTGATTTCATATCGCTGCGCCAAAAGGTTGTCGCCCCGCACCCACAGCGATAGCCACCGCGTGGCGGAGAACGACAGACGGGCATTCCATAAGACGAACGACTCCTGCGCATCGGGGTTCACCGATGTATAGAGTCCGTCGATGTACTGCACGCCCGTCGCGACGGCCCAGCGGCGACGCATAAACGACACGCCGGCATAGAGTTTATGCTCCGGAGCCGCTATGACCGGATATTTCATATGCAGATACGAGTAGTTGGCATCGGCACTCCACCACCTGCCGATACGTCCGCTTGCGGATAGTTCTATGCCGCAATTTTCGATTCGTCCCGTATTGAGGTTGAGCGGCGCGGCGCCGGCGGCATTCGGCACGGTTACAATCATATTTTTGCCGTCGATATAGAAGATATTGACGCCGTATGTCAGCCGGCCGCCTATAAGCGTCTGCTGAAGCGAGAGTTCGTAACTCCACATACTTTCGGGTCGCAGGTCGGGGTTCTTGGGCGGGAACATATACATCTCGCGCAGCGTGGGATAACGAAATCCCTTTGCCGCCGACAGTTTTATCTCGGCGTCGTGCGGCAGGTGCAGCGAGAGACCCGCCTGCGGTATCCATTCTATCTTTTTCACGCGCGAATGGGTGTCGGCACGCACACCGGCATCGAGCGTGAGCCAGCGGCACAGATGCTGACGGAAATCAACATAGCCCGCTATCTCCTCCTCGCGCTTGTCTACAATCATATCGTCATCGCCTTTGGCAAATGCAAGTTCGCCGTTTTTGTAGGTGTCGCGGATATATCTGTTCCACGCCTCGCCGTCCGTAGAGTAGTAATCCGCGCCGACCGTAAGACGATTGCCGCGAAAGAGTTGCACGCTCTGGAAAACGGATATGCCGTACATCCTGTCGCGAGAGTTGAAGAGGTAGTCTTTGGGTGCTTTGGCAGCCGTATGGCCGTCGTTAATCTTGTGGCGGCCCCAGTTGAAGAAGATATTTATACCGCCCGAAGTCTTGTCGTACTCATTGCTTACGCCCGCCGACACCATACCGCGCGTAACGCCCTGGCGGGCATCGATAAGCGGCGCCGTAACGGGACCCGGATTCGATGCATTGAAGTGCGTTACATTGACATCGGCACGCACGCTCCAGTGCTGCGAAAACTCATATCCCGCCTTAGCATAGCCGCCATACTGCTCGAAACCCATATCCTTGCGGTGTCCGTCGGTGCGGTTGTACGAGAGGCTCGCAACGGCCGTGAAGCCCTTGAAGCGCATACGTGTCGATACCTCGCTTTGCAAGGTGTTGAAAGAGCCGTAGCCGGCATTTATATCTGTCGCCCACCCCTCGCGGTCCATCTTGCGCGTTACGATATTGACCACGCCGCCCATAGCATTGGAGCCGTAGAGCGTCGAGGCGGGACCGCGAAGCACTTCGACCTTTTCGGCCATAAAGGATTGGCAGGCATCGGCTATGGGGTGTCCGAAGAGACCCATATATTGAGGATGACCGTCCACAAGCACCATCAGACGCCCCGCGCCGCCGCTCAGACCGCGCAGCGAGATGCCGCCGGCAGCACCGTCCGACACGCCGCAGCCCATAATGCCGCGCTGGGTAACGAAAAGCCCCGGCACCTGCTCCGAGAGCAGCGGCAGCAGCGACGGCTGCATCGACTGCTCGATACTCTGACGCCCTACGACCGATACCGTGAGCGGCAGATGACGCACATCGGTGCCGTTGCGCGTACCGGTAACGACAACTCTTTCGATATCGACGCGCTGCAACGAATCTGCGACCGCACCTGCGACCTCCTCCGCACCTGCATCGGCTGCATCACTTGCATCGGCTGCAAAGAGGTTCTGCAACGATAAATAAAACATCGTTGCAACGGCAATAATAAATATCGCGATTTTTTTCATTTTTTTACTGCTTTTTACTACTGCTTTTTTGCTCCGCTCCGCCCGCAAGGGGGGGGCAGCATCGCTTTGCGATGCAATTTTTATCCGTTCTTTTTATCTTTCGTTCTGCATCCCGCTGACAAACGCCTCGATAAGCGGCAGGCACTCCCCGGCAGTCGCACAATCCATACACAGCCGCTCTACGGGGCAGATATCGTCGCCGCGACGGTTGATAATATTATCCGCTTGCAGGCGCGCTTCAACGGCAATACCCGCATCTTCGAGCATCCGCAGCGCCGGCAGGCTGACAACATCCGCGTATACCTCCTCCACGCCGCCCAGAACCATAAGAGCAGCCGCACCCTTGCCCACAACCTTGTCGGCAACGAAGGCTCCGCGCATAAAGTCGCTGCCGTCGTGCAGCACTCCCAGAAGGTCCGCCACGCCCCGACGGCGAAAGATGCGCACCGTATCTCCCTTGCGTATCACACATGAGCAGCCCTCGGCCATAAGCAGCCCGACGGTGCTTCTCCTCTCAACTTCAGTCATCTTTTTCAGGCAGTATCGTTATTTTCTGTTTCAGCATGTGAATGAGGCACAAAGTGCGTGCCGAAGGTACCGTCCGCCGGAGATTCGGACCCCGACAACGACCACAAAGTTACAAAAACAAAATCATAATTGGCAATTATACATTTTTTTAGTACCTTCGCACCGTAATCGCTCTTCAAGAGCGTATGCATGGAGGCTCGGATGGTGGAATAGGTAGACACGCCGGACTTAAAATCCTGTGGCCTGCAAGGGCCGTGCGGGTTCGATTCCCGCTCCGAGTACTTTGATTTATCAATTTATCAATCGGCAATCGCATTAGGTTGCCGATTGTCTGCAATAATCTCGACGATATGAAATTCAAAGAGTACAAAGGTTTGGATTTGCCGGCTATCGCGGACGACGTTCTCGCACAGTGGGATGCCGACAATACATTTGAAAAAAGCCTCTCCACACGCGAAGGCCATCCCTCGTTCGTCTTCTACGAAGGTCCGCCGTCGGCCAACGGCATGCCCGGCATACACCACGTCATGGCCCGCACGATAAAGGATATCATCTGCCGCTACAAGACGCAGCAGGGCTTTCAGGTACACCGCAAGGCCGGCTGGGATACGCACGGCCTGCCCGTAGAACTTGGCGTGGAGAAGGCCCTCGGCATAACGAAAGAGGATATAGGCAAGAAAATCAGCGTCGAGGATTACAACCGCGCCTGCCGGCAGGATGTGATGAAATATACCGGCGTATGGCAGCGCCTCACACGTCAGATGGGTTACTGGGTCGATATGCAGAACCCCTACATCACCTACGACAACAAATATATCGAAACGCTGTGGTGGCTCCTCAAACAACTGTACGACAAGGGTTTGTTATACAAGGGCTACACCATACAGCCCTACTCCCCCGCAGCAGGTACTGGTCTCTCGACGCACGAACTGAACCAGCCCGGATGCTACCGCGATGTTAAAGACACCACCTGCACGGCTCAGTTCCGCGTGGTGCGCGACAGCCGCAGCGAGAGCCTTTTCGATGATGCAGAGGGCGACTTGTTCTTCCTCGCATGGACGACGACCCCTTGGACACTGCCGTCGAATACGGCATTGTGCGTGGGTCCCAACATCGAGTATGTCAAGGTGAAGTGTCAGAACCCCTATACATCCGCTCCGCAGACCGTGATTATAGCGCGCGACCTCGTCGGCTCGTACTTCACCGCAAAGATGGAGGGTACGTTCACCGTCGGCGACAAGGTTTATCGCGGAACGGAACTGGAGGGTATACGCTATGAGCAACTTATAGACTGGGTTCAGCCCGACGGCGACGCATTCCGCGTCATAACGGGCGACTATGTAACGACCTCGGACGGTACGGGTATCGTACATATCGCTCCGACCTTCGGTGCCGATGACGACAAGGTAGCCCGCGCTGCCGGCATTGCACCGCTCTTTATGGTCGATGCAACGGGCAAGCAGATGCCTATGGTAGACCGCACGGGCAAGTTCTTCACCATCGAAGACCTCGACCCCGCATTCGTCGAGCGGTTCGTAGACCGCGAAAAGTACTCCGAATGGGCCGGAAGATATGTCAAAAATGCCTACGACCCCTCGCTGAGCGAGAACGACCCCACGCTCGATATAGATATATGCGTTATGCTCAAGGCTGCGGGCAAGGCCTTCCGCATCGAGAAGCATACGCACTCCTATCCCCACTGCTGGCGAACGGACAAACCCGTCCTCTACTATCCGCTGGACTCGTGGTTTATCCGCACGACGGCGCTGCGCGAGAGGATGATGGAACTCAACAAGACCATACGCTGGAAGCCCGACTATACCGGTACGGGACGCTTTGGCAAGTGGCTCGAGGGGTTGGTGGACTGGAATCTGTCGCGTTCGCGTTTCTGGGGTACGCCGCTGCCGATATGGGCGACGGAAGACCGCTCGGAACTCAAGTGCATAGGCTCCGTAGAGGAACTGATGGGCGAAATCGAAAAGGCTGTCGCGGCAGGCGTGATGACCGGGAACCCCTACAAAAATTTCAAGGTGGGCGATATGTCGGCCGAAAACTACTCTACGGATGTTATCGACCTGCACAAACCCTATGTTGACAGTATAGTTTTGGTATCGTCGAAGGGCGAGCCGATGCGTCGCGAGAGCGATTTGATAGACGTATGGTTCGACTCGGGTGCCATGCCCTACGCACAGTTGCACTACCCCTTCGAGAATGCCGGAGGCTTCGGCAAAGTCTTCCCCGCAGACTTCATCGCCGAGGGCGTAGACCAGACACGCGGATGGTTCTTCACGCTCCACGCCATAGCGACGATGCTCTTCGACTCGGTGGCATTCAAAAACATCATCTCCAACGGTCTGGTACTCGACAAGAACGGCAACAAGATGTCCAAACGTCTGGGCAATGCCGTAGACCCCTTCGAGGTTTTGGACAAGTACGGTCCCGATGCCGTGCGCTGGTATATGATATCCAACTCGCAGCCCTGGGACAACCTCAAGTTCGATGTCGAGGGCGTCGATGAGGTGCGCCGCAAATTCTTCGGCACGCTCTACAACACCTACTCCTTCTTCGCGCTCTATGCCAATGTAGACGGCTTCACGGGTCGCGAGGAGCAGATACCCGTTGCCGAGCGTCCCGAGATAGACCGCTGGATAATATCGCTTCTCAACACGCTTGTGAACGATGTTACCGAGGCGCTCGAGAACTACGACCCCACACCCGCCGCACGCGCATTACAGGACTTCGTGGGCGAAAACCTCTCGAACTGGTATGTGCGCCTCAACCGCAAACGCTTCTGGGGCGGAACGATGGATAAAGACAAGTTGGCGGCATATCAGACCCTCTACACCTGTCTCGATACCGTCGCACGTCTCGCGGCACCCTTCGCACCCTTCATCAGCGAGCGTATATTCCGCGACCTGAACGCCGTGAGCGGTAGCGACAAGAGCGGTTCGGTACACCTCTCGACCTTCCCCAAGGCCGACACGACCTTGGTGGACAAAGACCTCGAGCAGATGATGTCGCTTGCGCAGCGTATCTCGTCTATGGTGCTGGCCCTGCGCCGCAAAGTCAATATCAAGGTTCGTCAGCCGCTGACCAAGATACTCGTGCCGGTACTCGACGCCGATACGGCACGCTATATCCGCGCAGTGGAGAACCTCATCAAGAGCGAAGTCAATATCAAGGAGATAGAACTCATCGAAAACACGACAGGTCTGATTACCAAACGCATAAAACCCAACTTCAAACTTCTCGGTCCGCGCTGCGGCAGCCTTATGAAGCAGTTGGCGGCGACGGTTGCGGGCTTCTCGCAGGAACAGATAGAGGCTGTGGAGAACGGCACTCTCACCTCACTCGAGATTGAGGGCAATAAGATAGAGTTCACCTCCGCCGACTTTGAAATCGCGTCGGAGGATATGCCGGGCTGGCTCGTGGCGTCGGAGGGACGTCTCACGGTGGCACTCGATATCACCGTCAGCGAGGAGTTGCGCCGCGAGGGCGTTGCGCGCGAACTTATCAACCGCATACAGAACATACGCAAGGATTCGGGTCTGGAGGTTACCGACAAGATACGTGTGGAGATTGAACTCTCGCCGCTTGTCGAGGGAGCCGTATCGGAGTTCGGCGATTATATCGGTTCGCAGACGCTTGCAGGCGATGTTGTGTGCAGCGTGTCGCCGCAGGGAACGTTCTCCGTAAAGAGCGAAATCGACGAACAGCCGCTGACAATAGCCATAACGAAACTTTAGAGCCGCCGCACGAGATTACGCAGATACTGCACGGTGCGGCTTAAAGTTTGCTTGTATTCGACACCCCGAAATTTATCGGTTTGTAAAAAATTTTGTTAGTTAGGATTTTTTTTCTATCTTTACAAAAAAGAGAGAACAAAAGAGAGAACAAAAGAGAGGTTATTAACTATGGCAGATAACGAAAAGACAAGATACAGCGACGCCGAACTCGAGGAGTTCCGCCAACTGATATTGAGCAAACTCGAGGCGGCAAAAGCCGACTATGAGTTGTTGCGCGCGACGATAACGCATACCGCATCAAATGATACCGAGGACACCTCGCCCACCTATAAGGTACTGGAGGAGGGAGCCTCGACTCTGTCGAAGGAGGAGAATGCGCGTTTGGCGACGCACCAGATGAAGTTTATCCGCAATCTGGAGTTGGCGCTGCTGCGCATCGAGAACAAGACCTACGGCATCTGCAAGACTACGGGCAAACTTATCCCGAAGGAGCGTTTGATGCGTGTTCCTCACGCTACGGAGTGCATCGAGGCGAAGGAGAGCCGCAGAAAGTAGGTTTTCTGCACCTCTGTGAGGTGCCGCCGCGCCCCCGAGGGGGGGGCAGGGGCGCGGCGAGAACGTTGCGATTAAGCGAGAGGAGAACAAACTTGTTTGCTATCCCGGTCCGAAAAAGTACAGGCGTCTGAATTCAGACGCCTGTTGCATTATTTACAGCCTATCTCATAAAAAACGAAAGTTTTTCATATCTTTGCGGATACATTGCGCGTATGTGCATATATGCGCACGCTATGCGCGCACGCAAAAAAACAACCGGACAGCAGAACAACCGCAAGAAACCGACCGCATACAGCCATGCTTGAAAAATTAGCCAAACAGACCGCAATATACGGTATCAGCACCATCCTCGGGCGATTCCTGAGTTACCTGCTGACACCCCTCTACACGCGCGTCTTCGCAACAGGCGAGTATGGTATCGTTACAGATGTCTACGCTCTGATTCCTTTCGCTTTAGTGGTGCTTAATATGGGTATGGAGTCGAGTTACTTCCGTTTCGCGGCCAAGGCCGAGGCGGCCGGAGGCGATGTCCATGCAGCCAAACAGCGTCTCTTCGCCACGACGTGGGGCATAACATCTCTCGCGGCGGCACTCTTCTTCGCCGCAGTATGGATATTCGACTCATCGGTGTCGAACCTTATGGGCGAGGCCTATGTGGCGCATCCGCAATATGTCGTTATCGTGGCGGCGATAGTCTTCTTCGACGTCTCATGCTGCATCCCCTTCTCGCGTCTGCGTCAGCAGGGTAAGGCTTTGCGTTTCGTTCTGCTCAAGTTGCTCAATATCATTATGCAGGTGGGGTTTGCCATAGGTTTCTGCGTCGCAGGTCTTTTCAGCAGCGACTTCGGTGTGGGATGGGTCCTGGTGGCAAATCTTTTGTCGAGTGTAATCACCTGGCTTTTGGTGCTTGTCGTCGCCGACCCCGTGCTGCCGCGCATAAACCGCAAGGTACTGGCCGCAGTACTCGTATACTCCATGCCGCTGCTTGTCAGCGGTATCGCCGGCACGGCAAACGAACTGCTCGACCGTCAGCTGATAAAATATCTCGTGCCGGAAGGGGCTATGGAGCAACTCGGAATATACGGCGCCATCGCCAAAATCGCCGTCGTCATGACGCTCTTTACACAGATGTACCGTTTGGCGGCAGAGCCGTTCTTCCTCTCCAACTTCAAGAAAGATGACTTTGTGGAGATGAACGCCGCCGCAATGAAATACTATATAATCGTCGCTATGAGTGTCTTTTTGGGCATAGGGCTGTTCAAGGATGTGTTCGCGCTTATCGTTGGCAAAGATTTCCGGAACGGAATAGATATTCTGCCCGTGATACTCGGCGGCAATGTGCTGTCGGGCGTATGGCTCAACCTCTCGTTCTGGTACAAGCGCGAGGAGCGCACCTCGCTGGCTATATGGATAACATTTGCGGGTCTTGTCGCGACCTTCGGCGCCGGTCTGCTGCTGGTGCCGCGATACGGTTACGAGGGTGCTGCGTGGGGACGTCTCGTATCCGAGGCTGTGATGGTTGCGGTGAGTTTCGCGCTCAACCGCGCACTTTATCCAACGCCCTATGACTTGCGGGGCATCGCGCTCTATGTCGCCTCGGGCGCAGCCTTTTACCTCGCCGGCAGTTGGTTCTCGACGGTGCTGCACGACAGCGTCGGACTGTCATACGCCGTAAATGCACTGCTTATGGTGCTGTTCTTTACCCTTGCCGTGCGGCGTGAGAAGATAGATGTGGCAGGCTTGCTGCGCAGTATATTAAAACCGATAACAAAAAGATGAAATTCAGCGATATAACAGGACACGACACGCTCAAGGCTCGCCTTGCGGAGAGCATCTGCGAGGGGAGGGTGAGCCACGCGCAACTCTTCACGGGTCGTGCGGGTTCGGGTACGCTCGCGCTCGCCATAGCATACGTGCAGCAACTCAACTGCCGCTGCCGCAGAGACGGCGAAGCGTGCGGAGAGTGTCCCGACTGCCGTCAGATTGAGGCGCTGGCGCATCCCGACGTCCATTTCGTCTTTCCGGTGAACAAGCAGGGCAAAAAGTCGGGCGAGACGCTTCTGAGTGATGATTTTCTGCCTTTGTGGCGCGAGGCGGTGCAGCAGAGTCGCGGTCTGCTCACGCCGCAGGAGTGGTACGACAGGCTCGACCTCGGAAAGACCCTCAAGGGCATTATATCCGCCAAGGAGGCCGATGAGATAATACGCAAACTCTCGTTCAAGAGTTTCCAGTCCGAGTATAAGAGCGTCATCGTGTGGCTGCCCGAGACGATGAACGACGAGGCGGCCAACAAGATACTCAAAATCCTGGAGGAGCCTTGGGACAAGACGCTTTTCGTGCTTGTGTCGGAGCAGCCGGAGAGGCTTTTGACCACTATCATCTCGCGCACGCAGGAGGTGGCGGTACCGCGCATAGACGATGCGTCGATGAGCGCCGCAGCGCGCAGGGAGGGCATCGAAGACCCGGCACAGGTGAGGGCTGCGGTGCGGCTTGCGGGCGGCGACCTGAACGAACTGCACAGGATAGCATCGGGCGAGAGCGACGGCCGCAGGTACGAAAACTTCGATATGTTCCGTTCTCTTATGCGGTTGAGTTACGGAAACAGGCATATCGAGTTGCTTGCGTGGGCGGACGAGGCATCGGCACTCACGCGCGAACAGCAGTTGTCGTTTCTGGTCGATGCGGCAAGGCTATTGCGTGAGAGTTATGTGCTGCACGCAGGTGCTGCGGAGGCGGTCTATCTGTGGGGTGAGGAGGCGGAGTTCTGCACCAAGTTCGCACCCTTTATCGGCAGCCGCAACATAGAGCCGCTTATCGGCGAGATAGAGTTGGCGCGTATGCAGATATCGCGCAACGGCAGCCCGAAGATGATATTTACACATTTCGCGCTGACGATAAGCAAATATATAGCACGTTTGCAGTAGAGAGAGGTGGAAGCGGTATTGGTTGTCGGCGGTAATCGCGGAGACGTAGGGCGCACGACAGCGCTTGTCGCGGAGTTGTTGGAGCGCCGCGCGGGAGCGATAACGGCACGCTCCAAGATATACCGCAGTGCGGCATGGGGCTTTCGGGCGGATGATTTTTACAACTGCGCATTCGTTGTGGAGACGACACTCGAAGCCGAGGCGCTGCTCGATACGCTTCAGGATATAGAGCGCCTCGCAGGTCGCGACCGTGAGGCGGAGCAGGCCGAGAAGCGGCGCACGGGAGAGCGATATGCCTCGCGCACGGCCGATATAGATATCATCTTCTACGGCGATGAGGTTATAGATACGCCGCGACTGACGGTGCCGCACCCGCTCTTCAGGCAGAGGATGTTTGTTTTGGAGCCGCTGTGCGAGATAATACCCGACAAAGCAGACCCCGCTTCGGGACGCAGCGTAAGGGAGTTATATAACGAGTTAAAGGGAAGCAACAAGGGAAGCAACAGATGAAAAAGGTAGTGAATATACGATACATTGCAGGTATTATGGCTGTTATGGCGGTCGCTGCGGCGCCGCTGTGGGGCATATCCTGCTTCAAGAAGGTCTCTCACGATACGCGCATCGTGCTGCGAGCCAATCTTCAGTCCGAGTCGGGCGGTGAGGTCGCGGTGGCGCAGGGCGTCGAGGCTTACGCCTGCAATCTGGGCGAGATGTGGGAGATAAACTCCTATGAAGATGCCGTGAACCGCATAGCGACAAACGAAACGGACGGCAGCACGGTGAATATCGAGAGCGTCGTCGAGGCCGAGCCATACGAGTGGAACGATGTCGAGGGCATTCTCTCGATGCATACCAAGTGGCCGCACGTCCTGCTGGTCGCGGTCTACCCTGCGGCGAAGATGTATGCGTGGCGGCACTACGACACGGCCGAGAATCTGCCGCAGACGTGGCTTGCGTTTCAGTTCCGTCCTTGGAAGAGCAGCGGCTACACCGACAGCAACTGGCACGTCGATTTTGCCGGTGCAAACGATAATTATGATGAACAATGAGCAGTAATCCGACCATACGAACCTTTCAGGCGGTGTGTACGATAGCCGTAGTATCGCTCTTCGGCAGCGTGCTGTGCCGCTGCGCCAGTATTATGACCCCCGAGGGAGGCCCGCGCGACACCCTGCCGCCCGTAATCGTGAATATGCAGCCCGACAACTTCACGACCAATTTTACCGGTACCAAGATATATATCGAGTTCGACGAGTATGTTCAACTCAAGGACCAGAACAAGGAGTTTTTCACCTCGCCGGCGATGAAAAAGAAACCCACGCTCTCGCTGCGCGGAAAGGGAGTGGTGGTTGTGCTTCGCGACACGCTGCTCGAGAATACGACCTATGCCCTCAACTTCGGCAGCACCATACGCGACAACAACGAGAATAACCCTCTCAATGCCATGCGCTACGTCTTCTCGACAGGTCCCGAGATAGACTCCATGCTCTGTTCGGGTTACACCGCCGACGGCTACAAGGCCGACAGCGTGAGCAAGAGTTATATATGGTTCTTCCCCGCAGACAGTATTCCCGACACCCCGGGCTACGACTCGACGATGTATAACCTCAAGCCGGCAGTCATAGCGCGCGCCGAGAACAACGGTATCTTCATCGCGCAGAACCTCAAGCCGATACCCTACCGCGTCTACGCCTATCAGGATAAGAACGACAATCAGTTGTACGATGCCGGCAGCGACCTCGTGGGCTTCGTAGACGGAGTGTGGAATCCGGCCGAGATGCCCGACTTCGCGATATGGTACGACTCGCTTCGTATGTACCCCACCGCCGAGCCGCAACTCTACTTCCGTATGTTCACCGACCAGACCTTCCGTCGTCAGTTGTTGCAGTCGTCGGAGCGTCCGCAGCAGCATAAGGTTGTGCTTAACTTCGGCGCACCCTATCCGCAGATAGACAGCATACGTTTCGACAGCATACCCGACGAGCGTATCATCATCGACCCGCAGACACGCGGCCGCGATACGGTCGCCCTGTGGTTCCGTATGCCGGCGGCCGAGATGCCCGACACCCTGCGCGGTGAGATTGTCTACTACCGGCACGACTCCATACGTCAGTTGGAGAGGGTTACCGAGAAGTTGAAACTCCCCTGGCGATATATCGAATCGAAGGAGGAAGAGAAAGAGCGTCTCAAAGAGGAGAAGGAGCGCGAGCGCGCCGAGAAGGCCGGCGAGGAGTATACACCGCCCAAAAAACCGAGCAACTTCAAATACAAGATGCCGACGTCGGGCGAGATAAACCCCGAGAAGCACCTCGAGGTAGAGTTCGATTTCCCGATAGAGCATCTGGATTCAACTGCCGTACAGTTGCTGATGACCGACGCGTCGGGCGTCGAGACGCCGCAGCGCTTCTCCTTTGTTCAGGATACCTCCAACATACGTCGCTGGCATATCAACAGCCGCTGGGTGGAGGGCGCGAAGTACCGTCTTCACATACCCGAGGGCGCCATAACCGATATCGCAGGGCAACTCAACGACTCCATAAGCGGCAACTACACGGCTATGGAGGCGAGCAAGTATGCAACGGTGATAGTGAGAGTCAAACCGCGCAACGAGGGCGACGAGTATGTCATTCAGTTGACCAGTGCCTCGGGTTCGGTATTGCAGGAGCGGCGCCATGTTACGGGCGGCGAGGTGCAGTTCAACTATGTGCCGGCGGGCGAGGTGCGCCTGCGCCTCGTGGAGGATAAGAACGGCAACGGCGAGTGGGATACGGGCAATGTCATCGAGGGTCGCCAGCCCGAGCGCACGGAGTTGTATGTCAATGCCGACGGCGAGAACACCTTTGCCACCAAAGCCAACTGGGAGATGGAACTGGATGTGGATATGGGCGAAGCCTTCGCACCGGTAACGATGGAGTCGCTTATAAAGATGCTCGACGAGAGAGAGGAGCAGCGGCTCAAAAAACTTGAGGAGGAGCGCGAAAAGAGGAACAAGAACAATAAAGGCAACGACCATAACCATAACAATAATCGCGGCAACAGCGGCGGCTTCGGCGGCATGGGCGGCATGGGCGGCGTGCGAAATGCCACCTCGACCTTGAGAAGATAATACCAGACCTATGAAAGATATAAGGTTGTCAGGCAGTAAGAGAATTATATTGTGCATATTGGCATTGCTTGCGTCGATATGCAGCGTGCGGGCGCAGCATACGCTTGCACTTGTGGGCGGTGGCGGTATGACCAACTCGCGCCTCTATCCGGCACAGGAGCGCAAACCGGTATGGGGTGTGATGTCGGGCGGTCTGTCGTGGCGTTACTACTCCGCGCCGCGCTTCGTGGGATGCATAGGTCTCGATTTGGAGTACCTGCAACGCGGATTCTCGTATGCCCCCGACAGTTATCTCCACGTCGAGGAGAAGAACTACCACTACTACACCCGCCGTTACAACACTCTCTCGCTGCCCGTAGTATGGCAGCCGCACGTCTATCTGATTAAAAACCGTATGAGGCTCTATCTCGAGGCGATGCTCAACTTCGAACTGAACCTCAACGCACGCTACAACTATGTGCTGCACGACGGCACAACGGTGTCGGGACCATATAAAATGACTCTTGTTCGCGACAACCGCTTCGGGTACGGTCTTGCAGGCGGCGGCGGTGTCGATTTTCTCGCGGGACGCTTCGAGTTCGGTGTGAGGGTGCGTTACTACTTCGGTCTGTCGGACGTTATGCGCAACCGCAACAAATACTACGACAACGGCATGGATAACCCTAATGAAAATCCCTTCCGTCTTACGCCGCTGCGTTCGCCGGTGGATAATCTTATGATAAGTTTCAAGGTCGGCATCCGCTTCAACCGCGCGGGTTTCACGGAGTGGAATATCAAGCCGCGCAAACGGGACAAGAATGAAGAGGTATTTAAGTTCAGCCTTGATTAGCGGCCGATGGCCTTATTATATCCTTAACATCCATAATATATTAAAAAATTACAACAGGTAACGATAATGGAAAGTACAAGACAGCAAAAGATAGCGCGACAGTTGCAGCGCGATGCCGCCGAGATACTTCGCGACGAGGCGGCGGGTGTTGTGCGTGGCGTGATGACGACCGTTACGGCAGTGCGCGTGTCGCCCGACTTCGCCTATGCCAAGATTTATGTCAGCGTCTTCCCTTTCAGCAAGGCGGAGCAGACTCTCGAGGCGCTCAGGAGCAATACGTGGCTTATACGCAAGGCCCTCGGACGCCGCGTGCGCAACCAGTTGCGCATAGTACCCGAGATTGAGTTCTTTATCGACGACTCGCTCGAATATATCGAGAATATAGACAATCTCCTCAAGGAGTAGCCCGACAACCCTCTCGCAACAGCAGCCGACACACCGACACTTATTTATGATAACCTCGCTTTTTGCCCGCAGATACCTCTTTTCGCGCAACTCGCGCTCGGTGGTGAATATCATCTCCGCCGTGAGCATCGTTGCTGTGGCGGTACCTGTGGCGGCGATGATTATACTGCTCTCGGTCTTCAACGGTTTTGAGAGTGTTATAGACCGTATGCGTTCGGCGTGCGATGCCGATATCACTGTTCTGCCCTCGCGCGGTGCGACCTTTGCCGCCGACTCGCTGCCCAAGGAGCGAATACGGGCGGTCTCGGATAATATTGCGGCGCTCTCCTATACGCTTGAGCAGGGCGCCATGCTGCGCTACGGCGACCAGCGCGCGGTGGCTATGGTGCGCGGTGTGGATGATGATTTCACCTCGGTGGTGTCGCTCGACGGACATTTGGTGTCGGGCGATATGGTGTTGCAGCAGGGCGATGATTGGGACGGACTCTCGATAGGTTTGGGTCTGGGCCGCAGGCTCGGCATACGCTCCTTTATCACCGAGCCGATGACGGTCTATGCCATCAACCGCCGTTCGTTCTCGACGCTGCTGCCTGTGGACGGCGTCTCAGCGCGCACGATGCCCGCAGCATCGGTCTTCGCCATCGATGCCTCCACCGATGAGACTATGGCGTTCACGTCGCTGCGTGCCGCGCAGAGCCTTTTCAACCTCGAGGGACGTGTCTCGGCGATGAACATACGTCTAAGGGAGGGCAGCGACCCCGATGCCGTGCGGCGTGCCGTAGAGGCGGCTGCCGGCGACGACTACCGCGTGCTGACACGCAGCGAACTCAACGCCACGACATACCGTCTTGTGCGGCAGGAGAAGCAGGGGGTCTTTCTTATTGCGGTGCTGGTGCTTATCGTGGCGTCGCTCTCGATTGTGGGGGTGTTGTCGATGCTCGTTATAGAGAAGCGGCGCGATATAGCCACCCTGCGCACGCTGGGCGCACGCAAATCACTCGTGCGGCGTATCTTCGTTACGGAGGGTATGCTTATATGCTCCGCAGGCGGCTTTGCGGGTATTGTTACGGGTATCGCAGCCGTAGTTGTCCAGAGCCGTTTCAAGATAATAACAATACCTGCGCGGGCGCTGCTGATAGATGCCTATCCGGTGGAGTTGCGTATGACGGATGTGCTGCTCACGGCGGCGGTCTTCCTGCTCACGGCGTGGGTTTTGTCCCGTATAACGGTACATTCAATGCTTAAACGACAGTTATGAAACACTCAAATCTGTACCGCGCACTGCGGCGGCTGCCGCTCTGTGCCGCCTCGCTTCTGGTTCTCGCCTGCTCGCGACCGAAGATAATACCCGACGAGACGCTCGCCGAGATATTCCGTGATGCCTACCTCACCAATGCGTATATAAACAAACGCGGTCTTTCGGTCGATTCGCTCGATATGTATAGTCCCATCTTCGAGCGATACGGCTACACCGCCGAGGATGTACGCACGACGATAAACAACTTTTCAAAGCGCAAGAGTGCGCGTCTGAGCGATGTCGTGGATGTTGCAGCGGATATGCTCGAGGAGGAGAGCGCAAGGCTCGGGAAAGAGGTCGCAGTACTCGATTCGGTAAACAATATCGCCATGCGGCGCTTTACGCGGACACTGTACCGCGACTCGACGCTGCATATAACCAACCTGCGCGACACATCGCAATACAATATCGTGATAGACAATATTCATCCGGGCGAGTTCCGTATAAATATGGATTACCGTGTGGACACGACCGATACCTGGTCTTCGCGGCGTGTGGCCTTTTGGTTCGAGCGCGCCGACAGTTCGCAGTTCGCGCGTCAGAACTACACATTGCAGAAGAGCGGTCGCGACGAGCATCTGTACCGCACGCTGACACTCTCCGACACCTCGGCACGACGTCTCGCGATATGCCTTGTGGATGTTACGCCGCCGACGCGCCCGCTCGCCAAAAACGATAAAAACGGCAAGAAGACCAAAACCGATGTTACGTTCAAGAATATACGTGTAGTCCATATTCCGGCGGCGGGAGCGGCTGTCGATTCGCTGTACAGCCGGCAGATGGATATACGTATCTTCGCCGAAGATTTCATTTCGCTTTTTCAGCCGCAGAGGGCCGTAACGGCCGATTCGCTTGCCGCCGATTCGCTTGCGAAAAGGGATATTTCTTCAGTCGATTCGCTTGCAAAGAGGAAAATTGCAACCGATTCACTTGCAAAAAAGAAATTTGCCACCGACTCACTTGCAAAAAAGGGTATTTCGACCGACACGCTCGCTGCCGATAAACGATAATGATGCCAATATGCGAACAGTTTGCGCTCACGCGGCCCTCACAGCACAGGGGATTATCCGCAACCCCGTGATACGTCTCGATGGTCGGCGCATAACAGACATATCCTCATACGACCCGTCGCAGTTGGACTTTATGCCCGGCACGGAGTTCCATTCGGGCGTGATTATACCTCAAATGGTCAATGCACATCTGCATCTCGAGTTGTCGTATCTTCGCGGAGCGATACCTCGCGGCTGCGGTTTCGCCGGTTTCGCCGCCGCTATGGCACGCACACGCGGACTATTCACCCTTGCACAGCGTCTTGAGGCGGCAGAGGAAGCCGATGCCGCCATGCGCCGCGAGGGCATAGCCTTTGCGGGCGATATATCCAATGACGACACCTCATTTGCCGTCAAGAGCGTCAGCGGATTGCATTACCATACCTTTGCCGAGGTCTTCGGTCTGCTCTCGCCCTCGTTCAAGGCTGCCGGCAGGCTGCTCGACTATGGCGCCACGCTGTCGCCGCACTCGACATACTCTCTCCAGGACGAGCCTTTCCGCCGCGTGTGCAGCAGCGACGGCGACGCTCCCCTGTCGATACACTTTATGGAGACGCCCGCCGAGAGAGAACTCTATCACGGTCGCGGAGCGCTGCATGACTGGTATGCCTCGCAGGGGTGGCAGTGCGATTTTCTTCACTACGGTTCGCCGGCAGAGCGTATAGCGGCCTGCGTGCCGCCCGAACGCAGCGTGATGCTCGTACACTGCTGCTGCGTCGGACAATGGGACATAGATATAATTATGAACCACTTTACGGCACCCGTCTACTGGGTGTTATGCCCCCGCTCCAACGACTATATATCGGGTCTGAAGCCCGATATAGAATTGCTGCGGCGCAACGGTCTCAATATATGTATAGGCACCGACTCTTTGGCATCGAATGACAGCCTCTCTCTTATCGAAGAACTGAAACAACTGTGCTGCACTCCGCAGGGCGGTGATATACCTCTGTCGGAGGCTCTGCAATGGGTAACGGCCAACGGTGCGGCGGCACTCGGCATTGGTCGCGGTGCGGCGACGATAGATGTGGGCAATGAGTGCGATTTGGCGGTGGTCGAGGGCTGCGACACAGACAGCGGCGGCGGAAGATTGACCTCCGCCGCCCGTGCGCACGCAATATAAAATATGATTTCCTGTTACTCTATTCGATATTGTCGATATATACCGGCCGCACAAACGGCTCGGCGAGGGATATGCTCGTCGTCGTCGTGCTGATACCCGGTATGCTCAGGATATTGTTGAAGATAGTCTTCATCAGATGGTCATTGTCGCGACAGTAGAGTTTGACCATGATGTTGTAGGTTCCGGTTATGATGTTGCACTCCACGATTTCCGGTATCCGTTTGAGATGTTCAACGGCAGGCCACTGCGATTGCAGGTCCGAGATGTTGATACTCACATAGGCACATACATCGAAACCGAGTTTTTTGTGGTCTACTACCATCGTGCTGCCTTGTATAACGCCGTCCTCCTCGAGTTTTTTCACACGCTGGTGAATGGCGGCACCCGATATGCCGCACTCGCGCGCTATCTCCAAAAAGGGCATACGGGCATTCTTGATGAGGAACCTCAAAATCTTGCGGTCCGTAGCGTCGAGAGCAATCTTTGACATAGACTATTTCAACACGTTAAGTCTTTTTCCAACCTTGACAAACGCCTCCACGCAGGTATCCAACTGCTCTTTGGTGTGTCCTGCCGAGACCTGCACCCTGATACGCGCCTCTCCACGCGGCACGACGGGGAAACTGAATCCCGTAACGAAGATACCCTCACCCTGCAATGCCGTTGCAAACTCCTGCGACAGACGCGCATCATAGAGCATAACGGCACATATTGCCGACTGTGTGGGTTTGATATCGAATCCGGCCTCAATCATACGCGAGCGGAAGTATTCGACATTATTTACGAGTCTGTCATGCAGTTCGTTGCTCTCGGCCAGCATACGGAACAACTCTAAGCCCGCACCCACTACGGCAGGCGGCAGCGAGTTCGAGAAGAGATATGGTCTCGACCTCTGACGCAGCATCTCTATAATCTCCTTGCGTCCCGTCGTGAAGCCGCCCACAGCACCGCCGAAGGCTTTGCCGAGGGTACCCGTGATGACATCGACCTGACCGCGCAGGTCGTACAGTTCGGTTATACCGTGTCCCGTAGCACCCAGAACGCCTGCCGAGTGGCACTCGTCCACCATCACCAGCGCGTTGTACTGACGAGCCAGAGCGCATATCTTGTCCAGCGGTGCGGCATTGCCGTCCATCGAGAATACGCCGTCGGTGCAGATGATACGAAAACGCTGTGCCTGCGCACGCTTGAGACAATCCTCCAACTCCTCCATATCGGCATTGGCATAACGGTATCGCACAGCCTTGCAGAGACGCACGCCGTCGATTATCGAGGCGTGGTTGAGCGCATCGGATATAATCGCATCCTGCTCGGTGAACAAGGGTTCGAACAGACCGCCGTTGGCATCGAAGCAGGCTGCATAGAGGATAGTGTCTTCAGTGCCGAAGTAGTCGGCGATGGCCGCCTCGAGTTGTTTGTGTATATCCTGGCATCCGCAGATGAAACGCACCGACGACATACCGTATCCGCGCTCATCCATAGCCTTTTTCGCCGCCGCTATAAGACGCGGATTGTCCGACAGACCGAGATAGTTGTTGGCGCAGAAGTTAAGCACCTCGCGTCCGGCGACACCTATGCCGGCAGCCTGCGGTGTCTCGATAATACGTTCACTCTTGTAAAGTCCGGCAGCCTTTATCTCCTCTAACTGGCTGCTCAAATGCTCCTTAAACTTACCGTACATACCTTTTTACAATTTTTTATAAAAACCGTCAATTATTTTTTCCTGTTTTTCAAATTAACAGCCGACGACGAAGATAACGCAGCAGATGACGTGCTATAAAGCGCCGCCGCCGCATCACCGTATTTTAATCATCTCCTCGATAGCCTTTGCTGCTGCCCGCCGCACCTCCTCATCGAGAACAATCTCGGGTGTTTCGTCGCGCAGGGCGTCGCGTATGCCCTCGAGCGTTACCATCTTCATATATCTGCACTCGCTGCATCCGCAAGTGGAGTCTGTCGGCGGTGCGGGTATGAACTTTTTATGGGGGTAGCGTTTGCGCATCTCGGCAAGTATTCCGGCCTCGGTAACGACTATAAACTCATCGGCCTCGTCCGTGCCGCAATAATCCAAAATGGCGGCCGTAGAGCCAACGAAATCGGCCACGCGGACGATGTACTCCCTGCACTCGGGATGTACGACTGTACGGGCTGCCGGATGCTCTCTTTTGAGTTTGAGGATGCTCTCGAGCGAGAACTCCTCGTGTACATGGCAGGCGCCGTCCCACAGCACCATATTGTCGCGTCCTGTCAGACGCTGTATATATCCTCCGAGATTGCGGTCGGGAGCGAATATCAGAGGTTGTTCGCGAGGGAATGACTCGACGACCTGCAGGGCGTTTGACGAGGTGCAGCATACATCGGTGAGGGCCTTGACCTCGACCGAGGTATTGACGTATGATACGACCTTGTGGTCGGGATATTTTGCACGGAATGCTGCGAACTCGTCGGCACGGCACGACTCGGCGAGGGAGCATCCTGCGTCGAGTGAGGGCAGCAACACCTTTTTGTCGGGCGACAGTACTTTGGCGGTCTCGGCCATAAAGTGTACTCCGGCAAAGAGGATGATACGGGCATCCGTTTTGCGGGCCTGCTGCGACAGTGCGAGCGAATCGCCGAGGAAGTCGGCGACGGACTGAACGTCGGGTGTGGTATAGTAGTGCGCCAGTATGACTGCGTTTTTAGAGCGTTTCAGACTTGATATCTCCTCTTTCAGCGCTGCTGTGTATTCGCTGTGCGACATTTGCGGCATAGTCTTGTTTTAGTTAGTTTCATCACAGCCGGCATCACAGCCGGCGTGCTTATTGTTCACTATGCAAAAATAATAAATGTCCGGATAAATTGTATACTTTTCGTCAAAATGATTTTTACATATATGTTGTAAAGGTTTTTTAATATTGACTTTGTCGCTAAAAAAACGGCATAAAGACAGCGCACACGCCACTGATGGGGATGAAGACTGCGCAGCGCCACCGATGGGGGTGTAGGGGCGCACACCGCAAGCGATACGTATACTGCAGGACGCCGCACGCCACACACCGCATTCCACACTCAGCCGCGCCGAAATTATCAACACCTTTTCTTCTTATTATTTTTTCTTTTTTTAATTTAATTAAATATATAATAAGAATAATAATGTC
The DNA here is from genome assembly GCA_022511295.1 of Alistipes sp. Lineage (GTDB taxonomy): Bacteria > Bacteroidota > Bacteroidia > Bacteroidales > Rikenellaceae > Alistipes. Next base: position 26,243 of record JAFLRT010000016.1, read on the forward strand.
TGTTGATTTGTCGAAAAATTCCTTTACAAAAAATTTATCCACAGTGTGATGAAAATCTGTCTAAAAATTTTTCGGTGTCAGAGACATTCCGGAGAGTGGATTGCGATTTTTTATCGACAGCCGTCGGTAGATATTCACACCTCGGCGACGAAAAAAAGATTAACATCGCAACCCCCGTTTTTTATCATAACACGATGATATTTTCCCTTCTTCTGTCGATAAATTTTTCGCCCCTCCGACTTATCAAAAAGAGTTAAAATTTTATCGTCATCTTATCGACCTTTTTCGGGCATTTTTCAACAATTTTCAACACCGTTTGTCGATAGTATTCGCGTGTGAACGGGTACTTCACAACCGCCGGAACACCCTGCTCCGACGCCTCGCCCATACTCGCCGTGATGGGTATCTCGCCAAGAAAATCGACGCTGCAAGCCTCTGCAAGCCTCCTCGCACCGCCATTCCCGAAGATATAGTAACGGCTCTCAGGCAACTCGGCAGGCGTGAACCACGACATATTCTCCACAATGCCTATAATGGGAACCCCCACCTTGTCATTGCGCAGCATCTCCACGCCGCGCACCACATCCGCCACCGAAAGTCTCTGCGGTGTCGATACTATCACCGCGCCGTCGATACTCAACTCGCTGATAAGCGACAGATGTATATCGCCCGTACCCGGCGGCAGGTCTATCAGCAGATAATCCAACTCTCCCCACAGCGTCTGGTGAAGCAGTTGCCTCAGGGCGCTTGTGGCCATAGGCCCGCGCCACAAAAGGGCATCGCTGCGACCAACGAAGAAACCTATCGACATAAGTTTTACGCCCCACGCCTCAGCCGGTATCATATAGTCGGTGCCGTCGCGATTCTCGACCTCGGGCGCATAATCCTCGCACCCGAATATAGAGGGCTGCGACGGACCGTATATATCCGCATCGAGAATACCCACACGATACCCCTCGTCGCTGAGCGCTACGGCTAAATTGGATGTTACGGTGGACTTGCCGACACCCCCCTTTCCCGACGCTACGGCTATGATACGCACACCCTCCGGCAGAGCGCTCTTGTTGTCGGATTCTTCGGTCGTGTTCTTTTTTGCAGCGGTGTCGCCGCTCTGCTCGACCCTGACCTCGACCTCGGCGCGGGTGTACAGCGTCTCGAGAGTGCTTTTGACCTTGCGCGCAAGCGATGATGCAAAGGGATCGCGGCGCTTGTGAAAACGCAGCACGACCTCGATTTTCATCTCCGGACGACTGGCACGAGAGGCATCCGACGGAGCAACTGTTCGTTTATCCGTCTTGGCGGTCGATTGTGCCGCCGACTGCGTATCTGATAAAAGTTCCGTCGCCTCGAGCGAGAGCAGAAAACCTCCGTCCACGAGGTTTTTGCCGCTTTCGGGGTGCGTTATGGTGCGCAGGGCATTTTCAGCCTCCTGCCTATTGAATTTCGATTGCATAGGGGTAATATGTTTGTATTCCGCGACGGTCCGAGAGACGCTGCAGCGAGGTGTACTGACGAAGCAGTTCGGCCGACATATCGTCGCGAAGCGTTTGCTTCATATCGATACCGGCCTTGGCGTTGAGAGCCGCCACGAAGGCCGCAAAGCCTTCGGGAAGGTCTGTCAGTTCGACGATGGCGAAGTCATCGCCAAGACCTGCGATGGTTGTTGCCACGCCGATAGCCGTTTTAAGACCTCCGTTCATATCGGCGAGACCTGTGGCGACGGCATCGCTGCCCGTCCACACGCGGCCGCCGGCGATATCCAAAACCTTCTCCAGAGGCAGGTTGCGGTCCTCGGCGACGATTTTGGTGAAGGTGTCGTAGACCTTGTCCACGCCGCGCATCACGGCACGTTTCTCGGCTTCGGTAATGGGACGTACCATAGAGCCTGCGTCGGAACTGGTATTGGTCGTTACGTTGTCAAATGTGATTCCAAGTTTGTTGTTAAAAAATTTCCGGGCATCGAGAGCCATTCCGAAGACGCCTATGGAGCCGGTGATTGTAACTCTGTCGGCAACGATTCTGTCTGCCGGAACGGATATATAGTATCCGCCGCTTGCGGCATAGGCACCCATAGATACGACGAGCGGTTTCTGCTCCCGGAGCAGTTTGGCTTCGCGCCAGATGACGTCGCTGGCCAAGGCGCTGCCGCCCGGGGAGTTTACGCGCAGCACGACGGCCTTTATATGGTCATCCATACGTGCCTGACGCAGTTTCTCGGCGAGGTCGTCGCCGCAGACGCTGTTTGTGATGCCGCTGCCGTCGATGATATCTCCGTCGGCATATATTATCGCCACCTTGTTGGACGAGAACTTGACGGGAGCTGTAACCTTGCAGTAGTCTCCGAGGGTGATTTTGTTCAGTTTGCCGTCATAGCCGCGTTTCACGCCTTTGGCTGCGAGGAGTTCTTCCACCTGGTCTTCATACATAAGAGCGTCCACGAAACGATGCTCGAGAGCATCCTCGGGCAGCATTACCGAGAGGTTGTCGGCGAGCGTGTTAAGGTCGCTGACGGAGATGCCCCGCGCAGCGCTTATATCTTGGGTTATAGTACCCCACATCGACGATGCCAGTTCCTGCATCTGTGCGCGGTTCTCATCGGACATATCGGTACGGAAGTATGGTTCCACAGCGCTCTTGTAGCGGCACGCAGTGGGACGGAAAATCTCTGCCTTGAGGTCGAGTTTATCCATCAGACCCTTGTAGAACGTAACATTGAGAGCGAGACCCTGCCACGACATGGCGCCCTGCGGCTGAAGATATACCTCGTCGGCGACCGACGCGAGCCAGTAACCTGTCTGGGAGTAGGAGTCGTTGTATGCCACGACGAATTTGCCGCTCTCCTGCCGGAACTCGTCTATGGCTTGCCGCAGCTCCTCGACAGCGGCTGCCGAGAGGGTCCCTGCGCCGTTTGTATGGAGGTAAATACCCTTGATATTGTCATCGAAAGCCGCTGCCTCGATAGCGCAGAGGGTGTTGTAGAGCGATACGGAGCCTTTGATAGACATACTCTCCACGTCGAAGAGTTCGAGAGGGTCGTTTTGCGGTGCATCGGTGATATCCTCGGCGAGATTTATCTCCAGCACCGATTCTTGTGGTACTGTGGTGTCGGTGCCGAATGACAGTACAATACCCATAATGACGGCGAACCAAATGACTGCTGTCAGAAAGCTGCCTGCGACAAATGCCAGCAGAGCCGCTGCAAATAGTTTGAAAAATTTCATATTTTTAATAATTTTTACTGTTTTCGTAATCTTTACCGTTTTTACCGTTTTTATCGTTTTCGTAATCTTTACCGTTTTAATAATTTTTACAATTTTTATCGTTTTTACAATTTTTACCGTTTTCGTATTTATATTTATATATGTATAGACCGAATGCAAAGATATGTATAAAAACAGTTATATTCTGAAAAAATGTTTAACTTTGTATTTCTGAATACGACTGTGTTACAATAAAAACTTTGGAGACAGAATTTATTTAACGATATATGGCAAAGAGATACGAACGCTATTTGATAACCTCGGCGCTGCCGTATGCCAACGGTCCGGTGCATATAGGTCATCTTGCCGGGGTATATATTCCCTCGGATATCTATACTCGGTACCTTCGTCTTCGCGGGCGCGATGTGCTTTCGATATGCGGCAGCGACGAGCATGGCGTACCCATAACCATAACGGCCCGCAAGGAGGGTATAACGCCGCAGGAGGTCGTAGACCGCTACCACGTGCTGATAAAACGCTCCTTCGAGCGCCTCGGAATATCATTTGACATCTATTCCCGTACGACATCGCCCGTACACGCAGATACGGCGTCGGAGTTCTTCCGCAAACTATACGACGAGGGCAAGTTCATCGAGAGCAGCAGCGAACAATACTATGACGAGAGTGCCGGCGAGTTCCTTGCCGACCGCTATATAGTAGGTACCTGTCCGCGTTGCGGCTTCGAGCGAGCCTATGGCGACCAGTGCGAGAAGTGCGGTTCGACGCTGTCGCCTGACGAACTGGGCAACCCTCACAGCGCTCTGTCGGGTTCAAAACTCGTCAAGCGCGAGACCAAACACTGGTATCTGCCGCTGAACCTCTATGAGGATGCGCTGCGAAAATGGATTCTCGAAGGACACCGCGAATGGAAAACAAATGTCTACGGTCAGTGCAAGAGTTGGCTCGACGGAGGCCTTCAGCCGCGTGCCGTGAGCCGCGACCTGAACTGGGGCATACCCGTACCCGTCGAGGGTGCCGAGGGTAAGGTGCTGTACGTGTGGTTCGATGCTCCGATAGGGTATATATCTGCCACAAAGGAACTTACGCCCGACTGGGAGAAGTATTGGAAAGATGAGGATACGAAGTTGGTACACTTCATCGGAAAGGATAATATCGTCTTTCACTGCATAGTCTTCCCCTCGATGCTTATGGCGCACGGCGGGTATATTCTGCCCGACAATGTGCCGGCGAACGAGTTCCTGAATCTCGAGGGCGACAAGATTTCCACCTCGCGCAACTGGGCGGTGTGGCTCCACGAATACCTCGACGAGATGCCCGGCAAGGAGGATGTGCTGCGCTATGTGCTGTGTGCGAATGCCCCCGAGACCAAAGACAACGACTTCACGTGGAAGGATTTCCAGGCACGCAACAATAACGAACTCGTGGCGGTGCTGGGCAACTTCGTCAATCGCGCCCTGGTGCTTACGACAAAGTATTACGACGGCGTGGTGCCTGCCTGCGGCGAACTTACGGATTACGACCGCGCCACGATAGAGGAGATAAAGAGCGTGAAGGAGGCCCTTGAGAGCAATATCGAGAACTACCGCTTCCGCGAAGCGCTCAAGGAGGCGATGAACCTCGCACGCATCGGCAACAAATACCTCGCCGACAGCGAGCCCTGGAAAGTCGTCAAGAGCGACCCTGAAAGGGTTAAGACGATACTGTGGCTCTCGTTGCAGATTACCGCCAACCTGGCGACGGCCGTCGAGCCGTTTATGCCCTTCACGGCGCGCAAACTGCTTACGATGCTCGGTATGGAGGGCTTCGACTGGGAGCGCCTGGGTGAGACGTCTCTGCTCGAGGCGGGTCATCGCATAGGCAAGCCGGAACTGCTCTTCGAGAAGATTGAGGACGATGTTATCGAGCGCCAGATGGCAAAACTCGAAGATATCAAGCGCCGCAACGCCGAGGCGGCAGCCGCAGCCGAAGCCGCGACGGCCACCGTCGAAGCGCAGAAAGCCGAGATAACATTCGACGACTTCTCGCGCAACGATATACGCGTCTCGACGATTATCGCCGCAGAGCGTGTACCCAAAACGCAGAAACTGCTTCATCTTACGATAGATACGGGTATCGACACGCGCGAGATAGTGTCGGGTATCGCTGAATACTACGAACCCGAAACGCTTGTGGGGCGTCAGATACTGGTGCTTGTAAACCTCGAGCCGCGTAAGATAAGGGGTATCGAGTCGCGCGGTATGATACTTATGGCAGCCGACCCGTCGGGCCGCCTCACGCTGCTCAGTCCTGCCGCCGATACGGCAAACGGCTCTGTGGTAGGGTAGTTGTAACGGCACTGCGACCGCATTTTGCGCCTCTGCGAGGTGCCGCCGCACCCCGTTGGGGGTGGCAGGTGCGAGGCGAGGGCAACGAAAATCGACCAAAGGGCGCGCGCGGGCAAGGAAAAAGCCTTTAGTCGATTAGCGCGGGCAACGAAAAAAGCCGAATGGCTTTTGAATAAGACGCGACACCCAAAGCACCCGCCCCGCCAAGACGGCAGAAGGATGCACGTAATTAAAACGATAATATATTGATTATCAGTTATATAATTATATAATTTATAAAAAATACGACGAAATGTCAGAAAATCAACTTATGGACTGGTCGGCATTAGGGTTTGAATACCACCCCACCGACTGGAATGCAAGATGCACCTCACGCAATGGCGTGTGGGGCGAAGTGGAGTGGACACAGAGCGAGTATATGACGATGCATATCTCTGCCGGCTGTCTGCACTATGGTCTCGAGATATTCGAGGGTCTGAAAGCCTTTCGCGGCGTGGACGGCAAGATACGTCTTTTCCGTGCGGATGAGAATGCCCGCCGAATGATTAGTTCGGCCGAGCGATTGTGTCTTGCGGCTCCGAGCGTAGAGCAGTTCGTTGATATATGCGCCGAGGTCGTGCGCCGCAATCTGCGCTTTGTACCGCCATACGAGTCGGGAGCATCGCTCTATTTGCGTCCTTTGCTTATTGGTACGAATCCGTTTTTGGGTGTCAAGCCGGCGCTCGAATCGACCTTTATCGTCTTCGCATCGCCTGTCGGTCCCTATTTCAAGGGCGGCATAGCGCCTATCGACGTGGTTATTGACCGAGGCCAGGACCGCGCTGCTCCACGTGGAACAGGCGACGTCAAGGTCGGGGGTAACTATGCGTCGAGTATGCTTTCGGGCTACCAGGCGCATCGCAGCGGCTATTCCAACGTGCTGTACCTCGATGCCGTCGAGAGAAAGTATATCGAGGAGTTCGGCGCAGCCAACTTCTTCGCCGTGCGCGGCAATACATATATCACGCCCGCATCGGGTTCTGTGCTGCCGTCAGTTACGAATAAGAGTCTTCGCCGTCTGGCGACCGATATGGGTATGACTGTCGAGGAGCGCCGTATTCCTGTTGAGGAGTTGTCGGAGTTCGATGAGGCTGCGGCTTGCGGTACGGCTGCTGTCGTAGCGCCTATCGGCAAGGTTATCGACCTGCAAACCAATAAGATATACGATTTCGGCAACAAGGTTGGTCCGTATAGTCTTAAACTCTTTAACACGCTTCAGGATATCCAGTACGGCCGCACGGAAGACCCCTACGGCTGGACGACTGTCGTCGAGGTATGACGGCGCTGACACTACGCCATCTGCGGCGTTGGCTGTCGTCTGTCGCCATCTGCTGCGTTGGCAGTGTCGTCTGTCGCGTTTCTGCGCGTCGTTGGCAGCGGTCATTTTGACGCACTCTGAAGCACCTCGGTTGGTGGGAAACTTTGATTGACGCCTGCGACCGGTGGGGATAATTACCAAAGTAGTATGCCTATGTTCCACGTGGAACATAGGCATATTGCTTTTAGGGTGATTTATTAAATCTGCTTTTATTTACAACCTCTTTCCGCGTCGCGCCGCCGTCCCTGCTACCGTCGCCGTCCTCTCGCCGTCGTCGTCGCCGATGCTGTCTATCTCATAGCCGCGTCGCCCACGCTTAATCGACATTTAATCGATTTTCCTTGCTCACGCTAATCGACATTTAGTCGATTTTCGTTGCTCACGCTCGGGATAACAAACAAGTTTGTTCTCCTCTCGCTTAATCGCAA
>JAFLRT010000017.1 GCA_022511295.1 Alistipes sp.
CTCCCGGGTTAAACGGCTTCTCGACAGTACCATAAGGTGAAGTCTTTGTTACCTTGCCCAACTTCGATGTAGGCGAATACTGACCTTTGGTGAGACCGTAAATCTCGTTATTGAAGAGTATAACGTTCAAATCGACATTGCGTCTTATGGCGTGAATGAAGTGGTTGCCGCCGATAGCCAGCGAATCGCCGTCGCCGGTAGCCACCCACACGCTTAACGCGGGGTTAGCCGTCTTCACACCCGTAGCCACAGCATTCGCACGTCCGTGAATAGTGTGAAAACCGAAGGTCTTCATATAGTAGATGAAACGCGACGAGCAGCCTATACCCGACACGAAGACAAATCTTTCATGAGGAATATCGAGTGCGTCGGCCACCTCGGGCAGAGCGCGCTGCACGGCATTGAGTATGGCGTGGTCTCCGCAACCCGGACACCAACGCACATCCTGGTCGCTCTTGAAATCTGCGAGCGTATATTTATAATCTGCCATAGTCGTTAATCGAGTAAAGAGTTGAACCTGTCGCACAGTTCGGCTACGGTGAATGGCTGACCCTCACACTTGCCGTACTGTTCGAATGTGTATTGTCCGAAATTCTGGCGCAAGTACGATGCAAACTGTCCTTCGTTAAGTTCGCAGACCACAATCTTCTTAAAGCCCTTGAACACTTCGGCCGTATTGCGCGGCAGAGGATTGATGTAATTGAAGTGGGTATGCGATACGCGCTTTCCCTCACGCTGCATAGCCTCGACAGCAGCACGCAGGTGTCCGCGTGTTCCGCCCCAGCCCACAACAAGCAGGTCGCCTTCGCTCTCGCCGAAAATCTCCTGCACCGGAAGTTCGTCGGCAATCCTTGCCACCTTCTCGGCACGTGTGCGTACCATAATGCTGTGGTTGCGTGCATCGTGAGAAATCGTTCCGCGCAGTGCATCCTTCTCAAGACCGCCTATACGGTGTTCCAAACCTTTAACGCCTGCAAAAGCCCAACCGCGCACCATTCTTTCATCGCGCGCATAAGGCATATATCCACCCTCGGGAGCCTCCTTAACAACAGGGGGAACTATCGCCGGATAATCAGCCATCGAAGGTATGCGCCAAGCCTCGGAGCCGTTGGCGATAAAGCCGTCGCTAAGCAGTATGACGGGCGTAACGTGTTCCATGGCTATCTTGGCGGCCATAAATGCATAGTGGAAGCAGTCTGCGGGCGACGATGCTGCGACAACAACCACAGGACACTCTCCATTGCGGCCATAGAGAGCCTGCATCAAATCGCTCTGCTCGGTTTTGGTGGGAAGACCCGTCGAAGGACCTCCGCGCTGCACATCGACAACGACCAACGGAAGTTCTGCCATAACTGCCAGGCCCAACGCCTCGCTCTTGAGCGAGAGACCCGGACCCGATGTCGTCGTAACAGCCATATTGCCGGCATAAGCGGCACCTATGGCGGTACATATGCCCGCAATCTCATCCTCCGCCTGAACGGTCTTCACGCCCAAATCCTTGCGTTTGGCAAGTTCCTCGAGGATAACCGTCGCAGGTGTGATGGGATAGGAACCGCAGAATAGAGGTCGTCCGCTCTTCTCCGACGCTGCACAGAAACCCCACGCCGTAGCGACATTACCGCTGATAGAACGGTAGACACCCTTCTCCAAAGGTGCGGCTGCAACGTCGTATGTATTGGCAAAAGCGTGCGTATTGGCCGCATAGTCGTAACCCGCACGCAGTGCCTTGACATTGGCCTCGGCAACGGCAGGATTCTTCTTTGCGAACTTCGAACGCAGGAACGACTCGGTATGCTCATCGGAGCGGTCAAAAAGGTAGAAGCAGATACCAAGCGCAAACATATTCTTACACTTGACTATACTCTTGCGGTCCAGACCCGAATCGGCCAGCGCAGCCTGCGTCATCGCCGTAATATCGGGCGCGACGACATTATACTCCTCAAGTCCCAACTCCGCTATGGGGTCATCCGTCTCGAAGCAGGCTCTCTTGAGGTTCTCCTCGGTTATGCTGCCGCTGTCGATGATAATGGCAGCACCCTTCTTAAGGCGTCCTTTATTGGCTTTGAGCGCTGCGGGATTCATCGCCACCAACACATCGCACAAATCGCCCGGGTGCAGCACCTTGCGTGAGCCGAAATTGATTTGGAAGCCCGAAACACCTGCAACAGTGCCTTGCGGGGCGCGTATCTCGGCAGGATAGTCGGGAAATGTAGAGATACCGTTACCGGCGAGGGCCGACGTGTCCGAAAAGAGTGTTCCGGCCAGCTGCATGCCGTCGCCCGAATCACCCGAGAAGCGAATCACGGCCTCGCTCAAACGGCGTATTTCTGAATTTTCCATTTTATTAGGTTTTCTTCAATGCGGATGCAAATATAATAAAAAATAGTAATCGGCAATCAGTAATTATTAATTAACACTATTTCGTCGCTCAATAAGCAATCGGTTATTGTTAATCAACGCCGACTCGCCGCTTCGCCGCGCAATAAACAATCGGTTATTAACCAAAAGATGCACCTTCAGAAGGTGCATCTTTTGGTTAACTGCCCGTTAATAACCAGGATTCTGGTCAGAATCACTTATATTGCGGTTGTTGGATATCTCCTCCTGCGGAATGGGCCATACGAACTGGTAGTCGCCTGCATCCACAACAACGACCTCACGGCGCACATAGGTCTTGAACGCCGGCTGCGGATTGACATAGAAGCCGTCGCCCCAGCGTTTAAGGTCGGTAAGACGATGACCCTCGCCTATCATCTCGCGCATACGCTCGAGTTTTATCTCTTTCAGCAACTCATCGCCCGACACCGAAAGAGCATCCAGACCGCGACTCTCACGCAGTGCATTAAGCGGCGTGAGGGCATCGCCTCCAAGGTTATACTGCGCCTCTGCGTCTATCAGATACATCTCGGCTATGCGGAATACCTTCGGCATATTTCTGTACATATAGACCTTCTCCGAGGTCTGAAATGCACGATTGCCGAGGAACTTGGTCATAAGAATACCGCCCTCGAGAACCTCGGCGCTGTACGATACGGCCTCCTCATTGACATAGATGCCGTATCGCCAGTCGTTATCGGCATCGAAGGCCGCAGCAGCCTCCGCAGAGAGAACGTATGCCGGCTGGCAGAGGAAACGACCCTCGGATGCGCTCCACGAACCGTTATAGTAGTCGTTCATCGCGCTCACCGAACCCAAATTCGTAGACGAATTGACCTCGAGGCGAAGAATGGTTTCGGTCGAGATATCATCTCTCCACATCTTCTCCAAATCATCGGCGCTGTCGATAAGCGGATATTTGTCGTAGAGCGAAGATGCATAGTCCGAAGCCGCGTCGTAGTTGTGCATTTGCAGCGCCACCTGCGCTTTGAATGCCGTAAGAGCATCCTTTGAGAGATAGAACGAGTCGGGTTCTCCCTCATAGTTTTCAAGTTCAGCCGCAGCCTCTATATCGTCGAGAATAAATTTATATGTCTGTGCCAATGTACCGCGCGGGAGTTGTGCATCGGGGTTATGTTCTGGAGGACACGGAACACCCGGGGTGGTGTCAGCCGTCGCAGGGTCATAATCCTCGCAGAAACGCAGCGCAATCTGGTGCATAAAGTAAGCGCGAAAGAGGTGCGCCTCGGCACGGTAGTATGCTATCTTGTCGGCATATGTTCCATCGCTGTCCTTGGCCTCGATGCGGTCGAGCAGGTAGAGAGCATAACTGGCACGGTCTACAAGTGCGTAATAACCGCTCCACATCGCGTTTATATCACTATTGCCGGCGAGCAACTGCCACGAGGCGAAATATCCGCCGCGATTGGCCGAACTCTTGGTCTCGAAGAAGACATCCGTATGGTAGTCTGCATTATAGTAATACTGCCCGGAGGTTACGGACTTCAAGCCGTTATACAATCCTGCGCTGACAGCCTCGATATGCTCTATCGTTGCGGCATCCTTATCCCGAAGCACCGTTGACGGTTCACGGTCCAGGTCGCATGAGGCAAAGAGCAGGGCCGCTGCGGAAATGGTTGTAAAAAATATCTTATTCATCTTCATAATCGTTGTTTATTAAACCCTCACGTATCAGAACTTGACTCTTTTTTATTAAAACTTCAACTCTGCGCCGAAAGTCCACTGGCGCGTATTGGGATAGGTATCGATATCGAAGCCCTTTTCGACAACCTCGGGGTCGAGACCCGTATACTTGGTTACTGTAAGGAGGTTGCGCGCACCCACATAGACCTTGACACCCTTCAAGACGCCAGTCTTTTTAAGCAGCGAGGCGGGAAGCGTATACGAAATCTGTATATTCTTCATACGCAGATAGGAGCCGTCCTCAAGCATCGAAGAGTCGAACTTGCGGCCGCCGGACTGCGCCGAGAACTCCAGACTCGGGTATTCGGTGCGGTCGCCGGGTTTCTTCCAATAGTCGAGAACCTCATCGACCTGGTTGTAGAAGGTCGAATAGTATGGATTGGCAATAAAATACTTGGCATTGTTATAGAGCCAGTTGCCTGCCGCCCACGAGAAGTCCGCCACAAGTGTCAGGCCCTTCCACGTAACATTCAGACCGAAACCTCCCGTATAAGGTGCGAAGAGGGTTTTGTTAAGGTCTACCAAAACAGCCTCGTTGAAGTTGTTCGTTACCCCTCCGTCGGCTGCCGTCCACTGACCTTTACCCGTTTCGGGGTCTACGCCGCGCCACTCATAAGTATACCAGTCGGGGAACGCTGCGCCGACCTTATACTGCATCTCGCTTGCGAAGGTAGCCTCTTTCAAATCGGGGTCCCAGAGTTTGAGCAGACGGTTGCGGTTATAGTTGAAGGTCGTATAGAAGTTCACATACCAATTTTTGTTGGCAAAAATATCGTAGCGCACCGTAAGGTCGATACCCGAGTTGCGCATCGAGCCGACATTACCCATAATAGCCGAGACGCCGCTTGAGGGTGCCTTCGGAATCGGCATAAGCATATTGTCGGTCTGACGGTGGTACCACTCCAGTTCAATCGACACCTTCTTCAAAAACTCGATATTACCTCCTATGCTGAGCGTGCGCTGCTGCTCCCAGCCTATATTCGGGTCGCCTATGTTAGACAGCACCCACGAGCGGATGCCGTTATAGGGAGAACCGCTGGCGAGGTAGCCGTACTGGTCGTAGTCGCCGATATTGGCATTACCCTGCGTACCGTATGAGGCCTTCAGTGAGGCTGTTGTAATCACACGGTTGTTTTTAAGGAAAGACTCGTTTTTGATATTCCACATCGCACCCACAGCCCAGAAGATACCGTTGCGGCGGTTGGCACCGAAACGGGAACTGGCGTCGTTGCGGACCGATGCATCGACAAAGTAGCGTGAATCGTAATTATACTCAAAGCGTCCGAAGACAGAGTTGAAAGCGTACTCGCCGAGGGCATACGTAGGCATACCCGACGACTCCGTTCCCTGACTTATAGTCATAAACTTATCGTGAATCTGACCGCGTGTGGCAACCGAGAGGTACTCCGAATTGCCCAGAATAGACTCATGACCCACGATTATGCCGAAACTGTGTTTTACCGCTACATTAAAGAGGTACTCGGCCGTATTGGTCCACGTCCACTCGCAACTGCGCTGGAAACTCTCTGTAACATTACCCGAACCGATAGGTTCACCGCCCGTACCGGGATAGAGAGGACTTAGATGCGAATGCGCGCGGTAGTCGAAGGCGTTGGCCGAAAGACTCGAGCGAAGCGTAAGACCCTCAACGGGCTTAATCTCCAAAAAGGCCGAACCATTGACTTGCAGGCGGTTATTTCTGAGTATATTGAAGTCGGCAGTCTTCATGGGGTTGCTGAATCCCACCAAATCGAGGTAGTTTCTCACCGAACCGTCGTCATTGTGCGAGCGCTGGAAGTGCGGCACAAGGTAGGTCGCAAGCACCGGATTATCGACTGCGACCGAACCGGTAGCGTCGGCCGTAGATGTTGTCGAGGCATGCGAATATCCCAGACTGAGGTTCATACCCAACTTAAGCCACGAAGTGGCACGCGTATCGACATCGGCACGGAACGTATAACGTGTGCGGGCCGAGCCGAGGAAGATACCCGTCTGGTCGCTGTAGTTGCCCGAGAAGTAGTAGGAGGTCTTCTTCGAACCGCCGGAAACACTTAAATCCACCTGGTAGAGCGGAGCATTGCGGTTGGTAAGCATATTAAACCAGTCGGTATCGGTATTGTAATCTATGCCTCCGTTGTACGCCACATAATTATACCAGTCTATATCGTTGTCATACTCGGGACGGTAGAGAGCATAGAGACCCGGATTGAGAAGTTTGGTAACCTCTGCCGAATAGGGAAGATACTGCGAGGTACTCATCGGACGCATACGCAGTTGCGGCAGGTTCGACATCGAATATGAGGCGCGCAGCGTTACATCCACATCCTCCGAGCCGCGAGTACCCTTCTTGGAGGTGATGTATATAACACCGCCCGAGGCGCGGGCGCCGTAGATTGATGTTGCCGAGGCGTCTTTCAGCACCGTTATCGAGGCTATATCGTTTTGATTCATCGCCATAAGGGTACCGGTAGTGATAGGCGCACCGTCAAGCAGTATAAGCGGCGTGTTGTCCGTTCCGAGCGACGACATACCGTGCAGACGGATGGTCGAAGGAGTGTCAAGTTCACCGTTGGTGGTAGATATCTGAAGACCTGCCACCTGTCCCTGCATTGCGTCCATAATATTGGTGCTGGGTCGGTTCTCTATCTTGTCGGCCTTAACCTGGTCCACCGAACCTATGACAGTTCCCACCTTGCGGCCCGAACCGTAACCTATGACTACGACATCGTCGATGGCCTCGCTGTCCTCTTCGAGTACCACATCGACCGTAGTCTTGCCTGCAACCGGGACAAGTTGCCCTTTGTAGCCTATGAACGACACGCTCAACACAGCGTCCGAAGGCACTGACAGAGTATAACTGCCGTCCATGTCTGTGGAGGTTCCTATCGTCGTACCCTCCACAGAAACTGTAGCGCCGGCAACAGGCAAACCATCACCGCCCGTAACCTTACCCTTGACCTGCACATTCTGCGCAAAGGCAAAACCGGCAAAGAGCAGAACCGCAACAATGGATAAATATATTTTTTTAATCATAAAAATATTGTTTTATAAAAAACGTGGTTTCCGTACAAAGATATTATATTTTCGACTATTCTCAAAATAAAAACGACAAAGAAATGCACCATACGACACACTGCAATGTTAAGACACACTCCCTCACGCCTATATATTATACAGTTTTCACACTCATACATTATATATTTATACAACATTTTTCAAAAAATATCATCTATGTATTGCATAGTATTAAAAAAGTATCTATATTTGCATCACAAAACGACACATACACAAAAAAAACGACTGTCATGAAAGAGACTTTGAGCGCAAGCATAGCATCGCAGGCATTTACCATCGACAAGGATGCCTACGAGATGCTTAACGCCTATTTGGACAACATACGCAGCCGCCTCGACCGCGAAGATACCGAAACGGCTGCCGATATCGAAGCGCGTGCGGCAGAGATTCTGCGCGAGACTCTGACCTCACCGATAATGGTGGTTACAACCGCACACGTACGCAAGGTAATGGAGCAGATAGGTCCTCCCGATATATTCGGTACAAAAAGAGACGAAAACAGCGGCAAGACGAGCAGCGAAAACAACCGCGCAGAGGAGCAGAAAACACACAATGCAGATGGTCGAAAACTGCTCCGCTCACGCGAGAACCGTCTTATAGCCGGAGTATGCGGCGGCATTGCCGAATACTTCTCCCTCGACGTATCGGTTGTCCGTCTGCTGGCAGTGTTGCTGACGGTATTCGGCGGCATGTCGATATGGGTCTACATAATATTATGGGTTGTAATACCTAAAAACAACTAACACGACACCCCTACCTGTATGAAAGAAGAGAACACCAAGGCGCAAATGCGCAAAGGCATATTGGAGTACTGCATATTGGCAATAATCGCCCGCGAGGATTCGTATGCTCCCAAAATCATAGCCGAACTTAAACGGGCATCGATGATTGTGGTCGAGGGTACCATCTACCCCATACTCACACGTCAGAAGAACGCCGGTCTGCTCACCTACCGCTGGGAGGAGTCCCCGCAAGGTCCTCCGCGCAAATACTACTCACTGACCGCAAAAGGTCGTGAACAACTCGCCGCACTCGATGAGGCGTGGAACGAAATGGTCGAGCAGATAGAGACCATACGCAAGCATCATTCAGTCGAATAAAAACCTGTCCCACAATGAACGAAGTAAAGAAATGCAGTATCTCCGGTCTTTCATTCACACTGACCGGCGAAGCATACAAAATGCTCTCAGACTATCTTGACGCCCTCGGCAAAGCATACGGCAAAGAGCCTGACGGCGACGAGATTATCGCCGACATCGAGGCCCGCATAGCGGAACTCATACTCTCAAGGCAGGAGAACACACTCGTTGCAGATGCTCCTCTGATAGCCGATATAATCGCCCGGCTCGGCTCGGCGGAAGATATATCCGGCGAGAGTTCGGCAGACGACGCTCGCCGCAACGAAGAACCGAAATACAATGAGCCGCGCATACCACGACGTCTCTACCGCGATTTGAGCAACGCGCGCATAGGCGGCGTATGCGCCGGCATAGCCCGATTCTTCAATCTCGACCCCTCGATAATACGTCTGGCAGCCCTGTCGCCGCTGCTGTTGATAGCAATCTCGATATTACCCTTCACCGGGTCGTGGCTCGATGACATGGGAGGGAGTCTTATGTGTACGGTCGCAATAGCATATGCCGTGATGTGGCTCGCAGTGCCGGCGGCGAAGACACCGCGTCAAAAACTCGAGATGAACGGCGAGAGAATCACAATACAGTCCATACGCGACAACGCAGGAGGTATGGATGCCGACACCAAGGCTCGTCAATCCGTAGCCGAGACAATCTCCTCGTTAGGTCGCGCATTGATTATAATAATCAAGATTATCGGTGTCTGCGCCGTCATATCACTCTCGGCTGTATTTTTAGGGCTTATAGTCGCATTCGCCGTCATCTGTTTCGGGATAAATACCGGAACCAACGCCATGACTCCGTTGGAGACAACCGCAATGGGTCTTGCATTTTCACTCTGTTTGATACCGATAGCGTCGATATTATATGTACTCATCTGCCTTATCGCAGGCAAAAAGAGCAATCTGAAGGTGCTGCTTGTAATGTTTATATTGTGGATAATAAACTTTATAGTCCTGCCCGTAGTATTCGTAAGAATGCCGCAGCACAGACACCATCACTATCTGAAAACAGGTACCGAGCTGTTGTACCATTACAACGACAAGTGCGATGATTGCGATGACAACGACGAGTGCGACGAAAGCGATGAAAGCGATTACCTTAACGGCGACGCAGTGTCGGCTGACCGTACCGACATCGCCACAGAGGATAATGGAGAGGCTACGGAGCGCCCTGCGGCGCCAACGACTGTCAAGCGGCAGCAAACATCCTGATACGTCCGCATACGACGACACCTCATATACCCTGCTATGCGGCGAGGATGCATCCGTATCTGCGGCATGATTTTCTCATGCCCGCAGGTGCGGATTTCCGTTTTATAAAAATTTTACATACCTTTGGGCGTTAATTTTTGATACAATTATGGCTCACATAAAATGCATAGGCATTCTCACATCCGGCGGCGATGCTCCGGGCATGAATGCAGCAATACGTGCCGTTACCCGCACGGCAATATACAACAACCTCACCGTCAAAGGTATTATGCGCGGCTATCACGGACTTATCACCAACGAAATAGTCGATTTCCAGTCCAAAAGCGTCAGCAATATAATACAAAAGGGCGGAACGATACTCAAAACGGCCCGCAGCAAAGAGTTTCTGACGGTCGAAGGGCGTGCCTTGGCATACAAGAACATGAAGGACAACGGCATAGACGCTTTAGTTGTCATCGGCGGCGACGGCTCGCTGACAGGCGCACAAATTTTCGCGCAGGAGTATGATATACCGATAGTCGGTCTTCCGGGTACGATAGACAACGATTTGAGCGGTACCGACGCAACCATAGGTTACGACACCGCCCTCAACACCATAATGGAAGCAGTGGACAAACTGCACGACACGGCAACGAGCCACGAGCGTCTCTTCTTCGTGGAGGTTATGGGCAACACCGCCGGCTATCTGGCCCTCAACGGAGCAATCGCAGCAGGTGCGGAAGCGGCAATAATACCCGAAATGGAGACCGAGGTAGACCAACTCAAACAACTTATCAGCCAGGGCTTCCGCAAAAGCAAGAACTCCGCCATAGTCCTTGTGGCCGAGAATAAAGCGACAGGCGGCGCTATGGGTATGGCAGAGCGTATCAAACGTGAGTATCCGCAGTATGATGCGCGCATAACCATTCTGGGACACTTGCAGCGCGGAGGTTCGCCTACGGCAATAGACCGCATACTCGCCTCGCGTATGGGTGCCTCGGCAATAAAGGCCCTTTTAGAGGGACAGCGCAATGTGATGATAGGTATTCAGAACGGACAGATGACATACGTGCCATTCGCCAAGGCCATTAGCCGTACCAAGACCATCAATCGCGACAACATAGAACTCGTGAAGATTCTATCAATATAGAGCGGCAACGCAACAGAAAGAGACTACAAAAAAGACCCACGCTACAAATGAAGAAAGTAATAGGCATAGGCAATGCCTTGACCGATATGCTCGTGAACCTGCGCACGGATGACGTTCTCGAGCGATACAACCTGCAAAAAGGCTCCATGAACCTCGTGAACGCCCAGTTGCAAACCGCCATATCCAAATCGGTGGCAGGTCTGCCATACTCGCTCTCCCTGGGAGGCTCGGCAGGCAACACCATAAGGGCTATGGCCCGATTGGGATGTCCGACAGGATTCATAGGCAAAGTCGGACCGGACAAGACCGGCGACTTCTTCATTCAGGCACTCGAAAATCTCGATATCAAGCCATTCGTATACAAGGGCAGCGAGCGCTCGGGTAAATGCGTATCGCTAATCTCGCCCGACGGCGAGCGTACCATGATGACGCATCTCGGAGCAGCGCTCGAACTCGCTCCGAAGGATATACCCGAGAGCATATTCAACGGCTGGGACTATCTGTATATTGAGGGTTATTTAGTTCAGAATCGCGAACTTATATCCTCCGTCGTGCGCAAGGCCAAAGAGTGCGGGCTGAAGGTGGCGCTCGACCTTGCGAGCTTCAATATCGTCGAGGAGAACCTCGACTTCCTCCGCACACTCGTCGCTGAAGCGGTGGACATCGTATTCGCCAATGAGGATGAGGCCAAGGCCTTTACCTCGGAGGCAGAACCGGTAAACGCCCTGCAAGCCATATCGGATATGTGCGAGTTGGTAATCGTGAAGATAGGCACACGCGGCGCGCTTATCAAGAATGGCGGCGAGGTTCTGCATGCCGGCATCATGGCAGCCGCGAAGAGAGTGGACACCACCGGTGCGGGCGATTTCTATGCCGCAGGTTTTATGACGGGACTTTGCAAGGGGCTGTCGCTGCGTCAGTGCGGAACCATAGGCGCCATAACGGCCGGACGTGTAATAGAGGTTGTGGGTACAACTCTCGGCGAAGATGTATGGAAAGAGATTCTGGCACTCGTGCGCAAAGTCGAGACAGAGAAATACCTATTTTAACCTTTACTAAGAGAGGTGTTTTTCGAATCTGCATCAAACAATCAATAACAAGGTAATAATAAAGCCGCTGAAATTCAGCGGCTTTATATCTATATCATCTCGACGGCAGCATTGCGTTTAATTGCAACGTTGCCGATTATTCCTTATTCCCACAGGTTGCGCGGATAGACACCCTGCTCAATAAGTTGCTCGATTTTGGCAACAAGGGCGGGTTTATCCTCCTTGTATGTTACACCGAACCACAGAGCCGAAGTACTCAATACCTTCATGCTGGCCGTTCCGTTGCCAACAAGGTGATTTACAATCAGCGGGATAAAGAACTCTGCCTTGAGATTGCCCTCATTGTTCTTCAAAAACTCGACAAAATACTCTTTCGAATAGTCGAAGAAGTCGGGCGTAAAGCCGAAGAGGTTCATCGACACAGGAGTATTCTCTGCCAAAGGCACGTCGCCCTCGCTGTCGTGGTAGACTATAGTGCCGTTCACCCTCTCGATTTGGGTGCGCTCGACCATAGTCTGAAGGTTGGCATCGGCATCCACCGTGCAGACACCGCGCGACACGGTACCGTTCTCGGAGAGCGTCTTGTTCACCTCATAACCAACCATACAATAGCGGTTCTTTGACTCGCCGAGACCCGAGAGGTAACCGCCGATAACTTTGTATGCATCGGCACCGTAAAAGTCGTCGGCATTGATAACGGCAAACGGTTCGTGAATGGCATCGGCAGCCATCATCACCGCGTGGTTGGTTCCCCAAGGCTTGACACGTCCCTCGGGAACGGTGAATCCCTCAGGCAGATACTCAAGTTCCTGATAGACGTATTCAACGGCTATGCGGCCGCCGAAACGCTCCGGATTGAACATCTTTTTGAAATCATCGGCAAAGGAGTGGCGGATAACGAACACCACCTTACCGAATCCGGCACGTATGGCGTCGTAGATGGAGTAGTCTATAATGGCTTCGCCGTTAGGACCGACGCCGTCCATCTGCTTGAGTGAGCCGTAGCGAGAACCCATGCCCGCTGCAAGCACCAGCAATGTAGGTTTTGTCATAATGTATATTTATGTTTTGCGTTTATTTACGCAAATATAAGAGTTTTCGGACAGATTTACAAATGCAGAAATGTTTTTTCCAATTTTTAATTCGTATATTTGCGGTTACTATGAGCGTATCTAAAATAATCAACCGCTTTTTTCAGAAGTTTCTGGACCGGCGCCGTATCTCGATGACAAATGTCAAGGACGGCAGCGAGTATTGGCATATACTCATATCGCCGGCAGGTATCTTGGCAGCCCTTACGGCTTTGGTACTCATAATATTTGCAGCAGGGCTGGCAATAGTGGCATACACGCCCGTCGTGGAGTATATACCGGGATTCAAGACCGACGCCATGCGCTCGCGCGATGCTCTTATAGACAACATAATGAGAATCGACTCCCTGGAGCGCATACTGAACAGCGAGTTGGCATACAACGAAAATATAGTTCTCGTTATGGAGGGCAGCACGCCTGCCGTGCGAACAACAATCGCCACTGACAGCGTATATCGCGAAAAAGAACTTGTATCGCCATCGGCCGAAGAGTTGCAGTTGCGCAAACAACTGGAGAGCAGCGGTCTCGTTCAGGACGGCACCGCCGTAACGGTACGCGAGAACAGCGGCATGACCGCTCCTGTCGCCGGCATAATAATCACCCAGTACGACTCACAGGCCGGCAGCAGCGGAATACGTATGGCAACAGACCCGCTTGCTCAGGTGGTATCGGTATCCGACGGCACCGTAATGGATGCCTTGTGGACACCCGACAAGGGTTATACGATTGAGATACAGCACGGAAACGGATTCGTATCGCGTTACCGCAACCTTAACAAGACTTTGGTTTCGCAGGGACAGGTGGTGCGCGGCAACGAGGTTATCGGATATACCGCCGCCGAGCCGGCGCAGGACGGCAGCAATATGTTCGAGTTCGAGTTGTGGAGCAGCGGCAGGTCTATCAACCCCGAGTCATATATAAGATTTTACCTCGAGCAATGAAACGGCAAGGTGTTGCAATTTTAGGTTCTACAGGGTCTATCGGCGTACAGACGCTTGATATCATACGCGCCAACCCCGACCGCTTTCAGGTGGTAACGCTCACGGCAAACAGCAACTGGCAGTTGCTGGCGCGTCAGGCGGTGGAGTTCGATGCCGACAGCATAGTCATAGCCGACGAGAACCACTACAAAGAGTTGTGCGATGCCGTGTCGGACAGGAACATAAAGGTCTATGCAGGTCGCGACGCAGTGGAGCAGTCGGTGGAAAATTCACAGGTGGATGTTGTAGTAAACGCACTTGTGGGTTACGCAGGTATGATGCCCACGCTGCGGGCCGCACGCAAGGGTAAAAAGATTGCCCTCGCGAACAAGGAGAGCCTTGTGGCAGGCGGCTGCGTGATAATACCTGCAGCGCTCGAAAACAGAGCGCCCATACTGCCCGTAGACTCCGAACACTCGGCTATATTTCAATGCCTTACAGGTGAGGTATCGCCTGTAAGACGACTGATAATAACTTGCAGCGGAGGCGCTCTGCGCGACCTGCCGCACGAAGCCCTTGCAACGGTTACACCCGAGCAAACTTTGAAGCATCCGCAATGGAAGATGGGTGCAAAAATCACGGTCGATTCCGCCACTTTGGTGAACAAAGGTTTTGAGGTGATAGAGGCCGGATGGCTCTTTGGCATGGATGCAGACCATATCTCGGTGGTGATTCATCCGCAGTCGATAGTTCACTCGCTTGTGGAGTTTGAAGACGGAGCGCTGAAGGCCCAACTCGGCGCACCCGATATGCATATACCTATAAGTTATGCCCTGCTCTATCCTGAACGCAGCACACATCCGGCAGAGCGATTCTCGTTTACCGACCACCCGACACTCACCTTCGGAGAGGTGGACAGAGTTAAATATCCCGCATTGGATATCGCTTACGACTGTATGCGTCGCGGAGGCAGTGCCGCCTGCACGATGAACGGTGCCAACGACGTTGCCGTAGCGGCTTTTTTAGAGAGCAGGTGCGCCTATCCGGATATCGTGGGGGCCATATCATACGCCCTTGAGAGAGCGGCTTTCTCACCGGCTCCGACGGCAGACGACCTCGCTCTCGCAAATGACGAGGCCCGCAAGTTGGCAACAGAGTATTTAAGATTAAAACATAAAGCATAAAGCATAAAGCATAAAGATAATGGATATACTTATCAGACTTGTACAATTTTTCATGAGTCTCTCGCTCCTGGTAGCGATACACGAGTTCGGCCACTTTATAATGGCACGCATATTCCGCATAAGAGTAGAGAAGTTCTATATCTTCTTCAACCCTTGGTTCTCGATTTTCAAGTTCAAGCGCGGAGATACGGAGTATGGTCTGGGTTGGGTTCCGCTCGGCGGCTACGTTAAGATTGCCGGCATGATTGACGAGAGTATGGATACCGAGCAGATGAAGCAGCCCGCAAAGCCCGATGAGTTCCGCTCGAAGCCGGCATGGCAGCGCTTTCTGGTAATGATAGCCGGCGTGGTGATGAACCTGCTGCTGGCATTCGCCATCTACTGCGGCATATCCTACAAGTGGGGCAAAACATACGTTCCCAACGACAATGTGAAGTGGGGATACAACTTCAACGAAGCGGCTCACGGCATGGGATTCGAAGACGGCGACAAAATTGTCAGCATAGACGGCAAAAATATTGATAACTACAGAGAGATATTTTCAGAACTGGTCATATCCGACAGCGACAAGAGTGTTGTAGTTGAACGTAAAGGTGCTGAGGTCTCCTTTACCATACCGTACGACAAGTTGCTGGAGGTACGCAACAGTGAGCAGTTCGAAGACCTCTATACGCCGCGTTATCTCGTCGTAAACGAAGTAACATCACAGACGGCTCGCGATGCAGGAGTGTGCAAAGGCGACATCATAACCGACGTGGACAGGCAAAATTTCGTAACGGATGATGAGAAATTGATGTATATTCAATCGAAGGCCGGCAACACGATAACACTCAACATAGAGCGCGGCAGCGATACGCTGACGCTCAATAATGTACCCGTAAGCAACGATGGGCTGATAGGTATAGAGAGAGGTGCCATAGAGTTGCGCACCCAGAAGTTCGGTTTCTGGGCGTCGATACCCGCCGGAGCGCGTCTGACACGCGATGTAATGGGCAGTTACTGGCAGCAACTCAAGATGATATTCAAGCCCAAGACACAGATGTACAAGAGTTTGGGAGGATTTATATCTATCGGCAAGATATTCCCTTCGGAGTGGGACTGGCTGCAGTTCTGGAGTATGACGGCTTTCCTGTCGATAATCCTCGCCATAATGAATATCCTGCCGATACCGGGTCTCGACGGAGGACACGCACTCTTTACCTTCTGGGAGATGATTACGGGCCGCAAGGTCAGCGACAAGGTATTGGAGATTGCACAGTATATAGGACTTGCGATAATACTGCTGCTGCTTGTCTACGCCAACGGCAACGATATATACAAGGTATTTATCAAGTAACGCTGCTCCGCTATGGCAAAGGTCAAGAAGGCTTATTTCTGCAAGAACTGCGGATTCGAAGCGCCGAAGTGGCTCGGCAAATGCCCTGCGTGCGGCGAATGGAACTCTTTCACCGAGGAGATTATCGCCAAGGAGAACGGCTCTGTGCCGGCAGCCGTAGCAGGCGTATCTTCCTCACGACCACAAAGGGTAAAGGATATTCGCCAAAGCGACCGCAGGCGTCTCGACCTTGGAAATGCCGAGATAAATCGCGTGCTGGGCGGCGGTATGGTCGCAGGGTCGCTGATTCTGTTGGGTGGCGAGCCGGGTATTGGCAAGTCTACCCTGTCGCTACAGATAGCACTCTCGCCTAACGGGCTGAAGACACTCTATGTATCGGGAGAGGAGTCGCCCGAACAGATAAAGATGCGCGCCGAGAGAATAGGAATAGCCAACGATGACTGCGTCGTATACTCCGAGACCCTGCTCGAAAACATCATAGCACAAATCAATGAATTGCAGCCTGATTTGGTGGTGATAGACTCCATACAGACCATATACACAGACCTTATAGAGTCATCGGCCGGCAGCGTGTCGCAGATACGCGAGTGCGCCGCAACGCTCCTCAAATATGCCAAGAGCAGCGGCACCTCTATCTTCATCATAGGACACATAACCAAGGAAGGCAATATAGCCGGCCCGAAGATTCTGGAACATATAGTCGATGTGGTATTGCAATTCGAGGGCGACAGCAACAACATCTACCGCATACTGCGCGGAATCAAAAACCGTTTCGGCGCCACTTTCGAGATAGGTGTCTTCGAGATGCTCGACAGCGGTCTGCGCGAGGTGGACAACCCATCGGCGATACTACTGACACACTACGATGAGCCGCTCAGCGGTATATCCGTCGGCGCCTCGGTAGACGGCATACGTCCATATCTTATCGAGGTGCAGGCGCTTGTCAGCAATGCTGCCTACGGCACTCCGCAGCGAAACGCCACAGGGTATGACACGCGGCGAATGAATATGCTGCTGGCAGTTCTCGAGAAGCGCGTGGGGATGAAGATGTTTACAAAGGATGTCTTTCTGAACTTTGCAGGCGGTTTCCGCGTATCGGACACGGGACTCGATTTGGCGATAGCCGCTGCCGTAATATCCTCCTATTTCGACCGTCCGCTGCGCGAAGGATTGTGCTGCGCCGGCGAGATTGGTCTCTCGGGTGAGGTACGTCCTGCTCCGCGAACGGAACAGCGCATAGCCGAAGCAGCAAGGCTCGGATTCAAGAAGATTGTCGTTTCGGGTTATATGCCCAAGACAACCAAAACCGTCAAAGGCATAGAGATAGTACGCATAAGCAGCATCCAACAACTGCCAAG
This sequence comes from Alistipes sp., assembly GCA_022511295.1. Taxonomy (GTDB): domain Bacteria; phylum Bacteroidota; class Bacteroidia; order Bacteroidales; family Rikenellaceae; genus Alistipes. The sequence continues at coordinate 17,570 of JAFLRT010000017.1, forward strand.
AGTTCTGTTCACAGAGGAATAGAAACCGGTAGAAACTGCTACTCCTCCATTCGCCACTCTGCCTCCTCGCGCAGATAGTTTGCCGCTGCGCCATGCACAGCAAGGCATGAGACAAAATCACGCGCCATAAGCGGTTCGCGTTCGAAGACCTTCATAACGGCTGCTGTAGCGCCATACCCCGCGAGGCGGCTATCGGGGAATCTCTCAAGGACCCTACTCACAGCAGACAGAACAACGGATATCGTTGCATATTCATTGCGCGCAGCCGACATCAGAGCCGCATAACATAAAATCTCACTCTCGGCACACCACTTTTCAAGCAACGAATCCACACACTTCACACGAGAGAACAGCGACATAGCCGCCAACTCGGCAATCTCCGAATTGACAATACCCGAAGCCCAAAAATCGAAATCCGGTTCCGACACCATCGCGGCATCGGCAATCCACAAAGCGGCAATACGCAGTTCGCGCACATCCTGCACATAGAGATATCGGGCAAAGGCGTGGTCGCCGCCGACAGCAGATGCAATGGAGCGTATGGTAGGTATCGCAACACCGAGATTGAGACCGCAGGGTTTTCCGCGAAACGACATCGAATCGGATGCCGCGCCATTTCTCTCACGGCGCAGTTCACCCAGCAGCATTGTCATACGCGATGTATTGTCCATAGTCTACTTCTTAACGATAACCGTGCGTCCGAACTCATACAGAGGCAGCACAGCCGAGATAATATGCTCCGTGCCGCAACTGAGAGTGCAGGTCGAGGGGTCGGCTATACGGCACTCGATACTGCCCTTCTCCTTCACTTCGGACTCGGCTATATATGTGAGCGAGGTATTGCCCGAAGGCTCTATCTGAAGCATCAGAATCTCTCCTGAGAGGTCTGTAGAGGGGATGACGCCGCTCTTATCACTGAAACGGCCCAGAACATAGCCCTTATTGTTAGCCGCAGGACGAACTACGAGGCGCACCGTCTTTGTCGTAACAACGCTCTTGCCGAAGAAGAGTTCGAGGTACTCTTTCTCGTATTCGTCTATGGTTTTGAGAGCCGATTTAAGTCCTGCGCCGAAAACATTCTCTCCAATCTCACCCGTAACAAGTTCCATACGACTTCGACGCAGCGAGAATATCATCTCGGCAGCCGCAGATGCAGCCGCATCTGTATCAAGTTCCTTCTGTTCAAGGCGGTCGGGAAGCAGGCGGGGAAACTCACACTGCGAACAGGGCAAAGACTCGGCGTATGAGGTTGTCAAAGCAGCATCATCGTCAAGAAGCGACAACGAGGCCCCGACAATACGATACGTTGTGCGGTCATTAAGCGGAGCGCGCACACCGAGATATTTCTGCGCATAACGTGCATACGGTCCGACTGCAAGTTCGGTCTCCTCAACGCACAAATCGACAGCAATAATGCTGTGCGGCTCACCGAAGACTATCTTTCCGTTCTCCTCCCATACCCCTGTACGGGTTATCTTTACGCCCTGCGCCGATACTGCGGCAGCAGAGAGCGTACAGAGGGTCAAAATCAAAAATCGTTTCATATCAACATCGTTTTTATTTTTACATTTTCATATTCATAGTTCAAAAGTCGAGATAGAAGTCGCCCACGAGTGCTTTATACCTGTCATCATATCCTCCAGAGCCGTCGCCGATTACAAGCGTATCGCACTGCGCGGCGCCCGAAAAACGGGTTGAGAACTCAAGCATCGTGCGCTTGGGCGGCTTCGTCGGCGTGGTTTTCACATCGCATCGCCTTACAAGATGCATATCGCCCGCCGCGACAAAGGCCCGCACGCTCTCACTCGGAACAATGACGGCAAAACGTCCGTCAGGCAAAAGCAGCCGCCGTGCCGCAACACACAACTCCGCAAAGGTGAGCGTATGCGTATGACGTGCATTAGAACGCGCGCTGTCGGGACACGGCAGCGACACATCGTAGTAAGGCGGATTGGACACAATCAAATCGAAACGCTCCTCAGGGAAATAGTTCTGAACGGCATCGTGTACAATCTCTATCCTATCACTCCATTGCGATGCCGCCGCATTTCTGCGAGCGCATTCTGCAGCGTCAGTATCGCTCTCGATACCGGTAACGGTCGCCTCGGGCCAACGCTGTGCGGCCATAAGCGCTATGACACCCGTCCCCGTTCCGACGTCGAGTATGCGCCGGCATATATCTCCCGCAGAGGCCCAGGCTCCTACAAGCACGCCATCGGTGCCTACCTTCATCGCGGCACCCTGCTGGCTTATAACGAAATGCTTGAATCTGAACACATCTGCCGACATATCAATCGTCGTTTACCGTTCGTTACTGCTTCAAAAAGCCGTCTATACCTGCCCCAAAGAGTGAGAAATCGTATCGCACAGGGTCTTCCGCATCGAAACGGCGCAGCGCCTCGGTAATCTCTACCGTAGCCTTCCAATCACTCTGCCGGCGCTGCAAAAGACCGAGCGCACGACCCATATTACCCGTATGCACATCGAGCGGCAGGTAGAGAGCCGACATAGGGACACTGCTCCACTCGCCGAAGTCCACACCGCGTCCGTCGCGGCGCACAAACCATCTGAAATACATATTAAGCCGCTTGCAAGCCGCTCCTTTGTCTATCGACGAGAGGTGTTTCTCGCAATGGCTGTCGTGCTCGCACGCAAAAAACTCACGGCGAAAGTCCGAAAGAACCTGCGCCATAGAACCCGTAGCCGCATAACGGCTCTCGACAAAGCGTCCGATACCGCCGAAACGCTCGCACATGCCTCTCACACCCCTCACAAAGTCAGCGAAGTCGCGTCCGTTAAAGGTGCGGTGTACATAATCATGCAGGCGCGTCAATTCACTCTCCGAAGCATTGCAGACAAAATCATACGGCGCATTATCCATATAGTGCATCATCCGTCGCGCACTCTTTACTATCGCCTTGCGGTTGCCCCACGCTATGGTAGAGGCAAAGAGACCTGCGACCTCTCTATCCTCACGCGAAGAGAAGGCGTGCGGCACACTTATAGGGTCGTTCTCGATAAACTCGGGTCGGTTATACTTGTCGTGGAGATGCTCCAGAAGGTCGCGCAACTCCTCCGTATTCACATTATTACAAGATGATTCCATCGCTCATAACAATTTTACGGTCGGCCGTCGCTGCAAGTTCCTCATCGTGAGTAACCAGAACAACAGTCTGACCAAGTCTCTCCCTCAATTCAAAAAACAGGCGGTGTATCTCCTCGCGGTTGCGGCTGTCGAGGTTGCCCGAAGGCTCGTCGGCAAGCAGTACCGAAGGCTCGTTAATCAGCGCACGCGCAATAGCCACCCGCTGCTGCTCACCGCCGGAGAGTTCTGACGGCTTGTGTGTCATACGGTGTTCAAGACCCATCATCGCAAGCAATTCGCGTCCTCTCTTTTCACATTCACGCCGCTCGCGGTGTGCTATATAGGCCGGTATGCAAACATTCTCCAGCGCCGTAAACTCAGGCAGCAGGTGATGAAACTGAAAGACAAAGCCTATATGTCTATTGCGAAAACGCGACAACTCATTGTCATTAAGTGAAAAAACATTCGTACCTGCAATCTCCGCCACACCCGAATCGGGACGCAACAAGGTGCCGAGTATCTGCAACAGGGTCGTTTTGCCGGCACCGCTCGCACCGGTAATGGCCACCACCTCCGACGGTGCCACCTCGAGCGAGATGCCGCGAAGCACCTCGAGAGAACCGTAACTCTTATGAATGTCTGATGCCTTTATCATTGCATATTCTCCTTATATCTGTTAAACAGTCTAATCGTATCGACCGCCTCGCGCACATCGTGTACGCGCAATATCTTTGCACCCTGACGCAAAGCCTCCCAGTTGAGCGCAGCCGTACCGGCAAGGCACTCCTCCGGCGTCGCTCCGACAGTTTTGTATATCATCGACTTGCGCGACAATCCGGCAACAACCGGATATCCCTTTTCGCATACCTTGTGCAGACCGGCAAGCAGCGCAAAGCACTCATCCGTACTCTTTGCGAAACCGAAGCCCGCATCGAGGATTATCCTCTCGGTTCTCATGCCGCGCGACATCAACTCCCCGGCCTTGGCTCCCAGCCACGCCGCGACATCTGTCGCTACATCATCATAACCGCACGACTGCTGCATAGAGGCAGGCGTTCCTCGCATATGCATCGCCACATACGGCACATCTGCCGCTATAACCGTCTCGACCATACGTTCATCAATCTCTCCGGCCGAGATATCGTTGATGATGACGGCCTGCGTACTCTCTATGGCTCGAAGCGCGATATCGGCGCGGAACGTATCGACCGAAATCGGAATATCCGGCGATACTTCGCGCACACATCTTATACCCGTCTCCACACGGTGCCACTCCTCGTCTGCCGGCACATCATCAGCACCGGGGCGTGATGAGTATCCGCCTATATCTATAATTGAGCATCCCTCATCGACAACCTCCTCCACACGCCGAAGAAGAGCATCGCGGTCCATCGTCCGGCTCGCAGCATAGAACGAGTCGGGGGTTACGTTTACCACAGCCATCACGCATGGCACGGTCATATCAACGCCGTATATCTCTGCGGTGTGCTTCATATCTGAAAATACGGTCGAGTTGCATTACATCGCTGCGCAGGTAGTCAAGCGTAATGTTCGCTACCGTATAGTCTGCCCTTGCACACAACTCATCATCCGACATCTGGGCAGCCATACGTCTCTCAACATCCTCGCGCGCCACTCCGTTGCGCCGGCATACACGTTCTATACGCAGTTCGCGCGGCGCCACAACGGCAAGTGTCAAATCAACCTCCCCGTCGAAACCCGACTCAAAGAGTATGGCGCTCTCCAAAATAGTATAGACGTCGCCCGAATGCTCCTCGCACCAGCGGCGAAAATCGGCTCTCACTATAGGATGAACCGCTTCATTAAGTTGCCTCAAGCGCTCCTCATCACCGAAAACCGCCGAAGCGAGGTACGCTCGGTTCAATTCGCCATCGACATAGGTCTGCTCGCCGAACAGTTCCGAGAGCCGGCATTTGAGACTCTCATCGCCATTCATCAATCTGCGCGCCGCGACATCGGAGTCGTACACCGCGACGCCCGTCTCGGCAAAAATACGGCACGCAGTAGACTTGCCGCTGCCTATACCGCCGGTAACACCTACACGTATCATTTTATCACCTTGATAACAGGGTCATCCTCGACGGATACTATTTTTATATCGCTTAAATGAACTGAGAGAACCTTGCGCAACGACTCTTTTTTTACCTTCGAAACAGGCACTCCGTTCATATCCGCATCCTCGTACACCTCCAAATCGGAGAGCGGTATACGCAGGCGCGAACCTATTCTGATTTTATGGTTCAGCAGGTTGGAGCCTACACCCTCGACCACGCACGGCACATCGACATTCTCCCCGTCAATAGAGAGTTTGGCGACATAATCTGCCGTATAGGTATAGTTCAGCTTGGCGATATACCACAATACGAACGACGCTATAAAAAGCAGTATGAATACAGGCGAAACCACTTGCCTGATTTTTGTCAGAAAATTCTTCATTATCTCTATTTTACAAAGGCAAATATCTTTACAAGGGCAAATATACTAATTTATTTCCAAAGGCCCGATTCTGCCGCATACATTCACCATCTCACCACCGCTGAAAACGTCAGCGGTCGCATATATTTCGGTAGTTGCAATATTGGCAACTCTTCTCGTCATCGCAGCAGCGAAACGGCACCGAGAGGTTGAACAACTCGCCCAGAGTTTCGGCTACGGCAGCCTCGAACTTTTCTGCATAGACCGCATAACTCTCACCCGCAGCACCATCCTTGCGCCTTAAAAGCGGAGAATAGTCCGGATTCTGCATCGAGCGGACATAATACAGAGTCGGCAGAACAGCCCCCGCACCCGAATGAGAGAGCATCATAGCATAGAGTATAGTCTTGACTATATTATCATTTCGGTCTGCGGCAGAACCCTTGAACAACGCCTCCACACTGCTAAAGTCGAGACGCTGTCCGCCCGTCTTGTAATCTATAACTCTCATCGTGCCGTCATCCATCATATCCAGGCGGTCGGTAATACCGCCGAAACGCACACGCAGACTCTCGCCATTATCGCCGCGCCCGAATGTAAAGTCGCATCCGATACGCTTCTCAAGCGCCGACACCGTAAAGTTATCACACCGAGCATCATAGTTCAGCACGGCTCGCAGATAGCGCGACAATACATTGCGCACTATCGCCACATCGCCGCTATACTCATTCGGGTCCGCCGACGGGTCGCGCAGAAACTCATGGTTCACAGCCTCGACAACGGCTCGGTCTATGGCCTCGGCATCGTCCGCTATCGCCCGCAACGCCTTTGCCGGTCGCGGACGACCGCAAAGAGGTTCATATATATTCTGCACCGCACGGTGGAAAACATTTCCGAAGATGCGGTTATCGACCATATCGGTTATCTCGTCGGGCGGCTGCAAACGCGCTATCTCCGAGAAATAGAATCGCAACGGACAGGCAACATATTCCGCAAAGGCCTTGGGAGAGAGTTTGCGCGGTTCCGATTCAGAGAGATACTCTCCGAGCGCCTCTGCAACAGACCCGCATTTGGGTACCTCGATATCCGACGAATCGAAAGTAAAGACATCTACACCCACATCACGCCGCTTAACCTTAATGCCGCTCTCATACTCAAGCTGGCGTATATACCTGCTCGGCTCGCCGGTACTCTTCTCGTCGGCGTGCGAGCAGTAGAGCATATAAAGGTTCTCGCATCTCTGAACAAGGCGGTAAAAATAGTATGCATAGACACCCTCATGGTGTTCAGGCGTGGGCATACCATAGGCGAAACGCAGATTATACGGTATAAACGACGATTGCGACACTCTGTCCCCCGGGAAGTTGTCATCGTTCATCGACAAAATTATCACATTGCGGAAATCAAGGTTGCGCGTCTCGAGGATACCCATAACCTGCACTCCCTCCAAAGGTTCACCCTCGAATGGTATGCGCACCGTGCGCAGATGGCGACGCAGCAGCGAGGAGCAGGTGCGCACGCTCATCTCTATATCGCATTCCGCCAACGAATTTCGCAGTTTGGCAATCTCATCTGCAACAACCGTCAGAAACTCCCTGCGGCGCGCAGACTCCTCCTCACTGCAAGGCAACTGCGACACCGCATTGACCGCATCGGATATATAGTCGGCAAGTTCCGTTGCCGTCGATACGCTCCTGAACAGCCTCTCAAGCACCTTGCTTCCGGCAGCGGCATCGCTCTGCGCCACCATCACACTGCGGTTGCGTCTGATTGTATCGCGAAGCATCTGCACACCTTCGGCTGCCGACAGATATGGATGCGAGAGGATACCCTCGACGTCGGTATGATAAAAACCGACCTCGCCGGACTTGACACGGCAGCGGCTCTGCAACGATAGCAGGCGCTCCACAAAAGAGAACGCCGGTGTCAGGGAGAGCGGATAACCCATAGTAACATTCACCCTGCCGGCCGATTCCGGCAGCGACCAAAGCAGAGGTTCCAGCAGATTCTCATCCGTGAGGACTATGGCCGTACTCTTGTCGAGAGGCCCCTGCACCGCCAACTCATCGAGGATATCAGCCACATATTTGCATTGTACGACATTCGACACGGCAGATATCGCCGTAACCGAATCTATCGAGCGCAGATTGTCATGCGAGATTTCACCCGAAGCACCGTAACGTGCCAGATTGTCGCGAACGAAAAGTCCGGCCTCCTGCTCCGGCGAAGAGAGATAGTAGTCATCGCAGTCCCAATAGAAATCGACCTCGGACGTATTCTTCAGGTAGTCGAAGAGTCTCTTTTCACACGCCGACAAGGCATTAAAGCCGGCAATGACATAGCGGTCGGCCGGCAGCCCGACAGACGATGATGCGATGCACTCCGCAGCACGGCGATGAACCATTCCGACATATCCGAAGCCGAGTTCCGAAAGGCGGGTACGGTAATCGCGGTATATCGGCGCAAGGGTACGCCACAGAGCCATAAAATTGCGTTTGACTTCAGAGAGTTCGGCTCCGTCGGCAAAGTTTCGCCAGAAACGCTCGACGATGGCCCGCTGCTCGGGGGTGAGGTACGAAGTATCGGCTTCCAACTCTTTCAAGTCTGCGATATTGCCGAAAAGAGCCTCGGCATCGATAAGATATTTATCTATTGTATCGAAGTCATTGAGGAGCATATCGCCCCAAAAATAGAATCGGTCGAAAGACTCCTCATGATAGTGTGAATAGACTTTGTACAATTCGGAAATCAGTCGCAGACGGTCTCCGACAGCAAGACCGGAGATTCTCGTCATCAGGTCATCGACCGTCGTCCAGTGCGGCTGCCACAAAGGGATGTCTGCAACTGACGAGAGCGCATCGAGAAAAAAGAGTCGCGCGCGTCGTGAAGGGAACAGAATATTAAGCGACGATATATCGTCGCCGTAACGCCGGTAAAGGTCGCAGGCGACCTCCGAAAGAAAATTCCGTGAAGACTGCATACAAATCTTTGTCGAAGAGATAGTCCCCGTATCAGTTTCCCAATGCCGTAATACTGCCTCCGAACATAGCTGCACGGCAGCGCACGATGGACGGATTGCCCGAATATGTTACTTTTGCCGACGTAGCCGTCGAAGCCTGAATGCGCTCGGATACGGAGACAGTTACCTCCGCACTGTGCGAAGCATCGACAACAGACGAAACGGTATCGAGAGCCAGACCGTCAAACTTGGCAGTAGATATATTCAGCGACATATAACGCGCTGAACCGTCGAGAACGACGCTGCTGCGCCCCGTAGCCTCTACGGCAAGGTCATCGACCTCAAATCCGGCACGCACGCTGGCACCGCCCGAAACATAGAGGTCGAACATCTGACCGCAAAACGGCGTGTCGAACGAAAGGTCGGCGGCAGATACGTTGAGCGACGTCAGATTGTTGCAATAGACGGTAACTTCGGTTACCGTTGTTCGTTTGGCATCGGCAGGCTCCTCGATGCGCAGTATGCCATACTTGTCTATCGCGTATTTGAAACGCTGGGAAACCTCTCCCTTCGTATCGTATTCAATGCGCGGCGCCTCGCCGGATGTCTGCATAATCAGATGAACACGCATCACGCCATTGACAGAGATGCCGCTGAACTCACCAAGCCACTCGGAACGCGGATAAGCACTTATGGCCGCAGGCACCGGTACAATCTGCTGTCCGGCAGAGACGGAAGGCAGCAGCATCAGCAGCGCGATTATTATGGAAACTCTTGATTTCATAGTCCGTTTGTCTTTTTGGCACAGCAAGGTACGCTTTTTTTTCAACATATACAACTTTCACGCGTTTTTTACTATCTTTACACCCTGTAAAAACGCTTGGAATGAGAGCCAATATATTAAGTGCAAGCGCCGGTTCGGGCAAGACTTTCCGTCTGGCATACAAATATATCCGCGATACGATGACCAACCCATTGGCCTATCGCAATATCCTCGCCGTAACCTTTACAAACAAGGCCACCGAGGAGATGAAGTCGCGTATAATAGGCGAAATACACCTTTTGGCATCGGGGCAGCCGAGCAGATATATGGAGAATCTGTGCAAAGACCTCAACCTCGACGAAGCCATGCTGCGCAAACGCGCCGCGCAGGTGCAGACCAACATTCTGCACGACTATTCGCGGTTTACGGTACTCACAATAGACCGCTTCTTCCAGCGCGTACTGCGTGCCTTCATCCGCGAACTGGGACTTGAAACGGACTACTCTCTCGAACTGGATTCCGAGCCGATACTCGAAAAGAGTGTCGAGGAGCTTATCAAAGGTATAGACAGCGACAAGACGCTGCGCAGATGGGTCTACGATTTCTGCCGTGAACGCACCGACGACGACCGTTCGTGGGATGTGCGCGAAGCCATTACCCGTTTGGGTACAGAACTCTTCAAGGAGGGCAACAGGCAGGCCATAAGCAATGCACGCCCGAAGGATGAGTTGGAGAAGATAATTGCAGAGTTATCGCGGCGCTGCGAAGAGTCGCAAAACAGGGTTAAAAATCTGGCCGAACAAGCCATGCAGGCAATGCGCGAGGCAGGCATTGACAACGACTGCTTCAGTCGCGGTTTTACGAAGTGCTTCGAAAGTTTTACAAAAAATCCTGACGATACAATAAACGACACACTGCGCAAACGGGCGGCATCGGACGAAGGGTGGGTGCCAAAGGCAAAAGGTTCACCGGCAGCACTCGCCGCCGTAAGCACTCTGCAACCCCTCCTGGCAGAAATCATCGGGATACACGACCGCGAACTGAGACTGTGGAACACAGTCAAACTCATTAAGGACAACTTCCGCAGTTTTGCCCTCCTGTCGGACCTCTACGATATCTCGCAACGCATTTGCGAGGAGGAGAAGACGATGCTTTTATCCGAGACCAAACATATTCTGTCCAAGTTCGTTACCGACAGCGAAGCGCCCTTCATATATGAGAAGATAGGCTCGCGTTTCGAGCGCTACATGATAGACGAGTTTCAGGATACATCGCTGCGAGAATGGGAGAACTTCGCACCGCTCCTGCGGAACGCAATGGCGCAATCACCCGACACCTCGGTACTGCTGGTAGGCGATATCAAGCAGTCCATATACCGGTGGAGAGGCGGAGACCGCAATATATTGCAGCACTACGCCTCGGAAATGCTCGGAGCCAAAGACACGCAAACAGAAAGCCTTGTCGAGAACTGGCGCAGTCTGCCGTCAGTCGTAAAGTTCAACAATATCCTGATGCAGCGCGCGGTAAGAAAAGACAACGACTTGCTGAACAGCGCACTGGAGGCGGCAAAAAACAGCGGAGCCATATCAGCCGACCTCGAGGCGGAATTGAAAGACAATCTGAAAAATACTTACAGCGACTGCAGTCAGAGACCCCGGCGCAAAGATAAGTACAACGGTTTTGTAGACATCACCATACACGACGGCGAGCCACCTGTTACAGAGCGCATAAAGCAACTCCTCGACAAAGGGTTCGAACCCAAAGACATCCTTATTCTGGTACGCGAGAAGGCCAAGGGCGTCGAGATAGCCCGCACACTGCTCGATTTCAAGAAATCGAACACGGACCCGCGCTATCATTTCGATATAATGACACAGGAGGCCCTTGTTATCGGTTCGGCTCCGGTGGTGAAGTTCGTCATAGCCACGATGGCTCTGGCGCGCAACCCCGAAGACCGCATACAGCGTGCCGTATACCGTCGTTTTAACTCTTGCAGTGCCTTCGGAGAGCCGCTCACGGATGATGAGCGCACATTCCTCGACTCCTTGCGCATGCTCTCGCCGGAGGAGACATTCGAGCGTATAACGGCACATTTCTGTTTGGGAGAGGAGCCGCAGTATACTGCCTATCTGCAGGCGCTGCACGAACATATAGTACGCTTCTCAACCTCCAAAACCGCCGACACAGGACTATTCCTCGAGTGGTGGGAAAAGAGCGGTCGCAACCAGTCGCTGAGCGTCGAACAGAGCCGCACGACAATAGAGATAACAACCATACACAAGGCCAAAGGATTAGAAAAGAAGGTCGTAATAATACCCTGCTGCGACTGGTCGCTGGAACCGCGCAACTCGGGGATATTTTTGGACAACTACATCTGGTCGCAGCCGTGCGGCGATGAGACTCTATCGCAGATAGGTCTGTTCCCCGTATCGCTGAAAAAGAGCGAGATGGCAGAATCATTCTTCGCGCACGACTACTTCCGCGAGAGAATCGGTTCGCATACAGACAATATAAATCTGCTATACGTCGCTCTGACGCGCGCCGCAGAATCGCTGCATATATTCATTCCGGAACCGAAGCGCAACACAACGCCCGACAGCGCAGGCAAACTGATAATCGCATCTATACCGGAGAGATGTTTCACCATAGGCAATGACGGATTCAGGCATCTGACAATCGGAGAGTTTGCACCGCCCTGCCCCGACACCGACCGCAACGGCCCGGCCCGACATACGGCTATAACGCACTACCCTGCCCGCGAGGCTCATCTGCGTCTGAAGTTCCCCTCGCAGCGCTATATGGATGAGGAGCCGTCGGCAGAACTGTCGCCGCGCAACTTCGGCATACTGATGCACAAGGCATTTGCCGAGGCCGAGACGAAACAGGATATAGACAATGCCGTTATCCGTATGCAAAACGATGCCGTAATATCCGCAAGCGAAGCGCAACACCTCTCGCAACTGATTGACAAGGCATTGGAGTCTTCGTTGGCGAGCAGATGGTTCGGAGGCGGTTACACCTGCGTGCGCAACGAGAACGACATCGTGATGCCGCACAACTCAACGGCGAAACGTCCTGACAGAGTGATGATTGACGGAGACAGGGCGACGGTAGTGGATTACAAGTTCGGACATAAGAAATCGACTGCATACAACCGTCAGACAGCAGAGTATATGCAAATTTTGCGTCAGATGGGATATCGCGATGTGGAAGGTTATATCTGGTATGTCGCACTCGGCGAGATAGAGCGTATAGACGGCATCGTAGATAGCGGCACAACGGCTCCGAAAGCATAACGAATCACCCGAGCCGACTTGTCAATACAACAAATTTCACACTTTTTATATAATAAAGTGTATTTTTTTTGATGCAAATAAATTTTTATCTATATTTGTAGCGGAAAATCAGTAATAAACAGATAGCATATTATGAAAAAACATTTACTCAAGGCCGTTATGTTGTGCATATTCGCAACAACAGGCAGTGCAGTTGCAGCTTACAGCGCAGAGCAGGACAATGACCAGCCCGCAGTAAAGCAGCCGCATATCGCAGGCTTTATCTCAAATCCTTTCAAAGACAATTGGGAAATTCAGGCCGGCGTAGGTCCGACGTTCAACTTCCACACGCTGAGCGGTGCCAAGCACACCGTATCTGTTGGCGGACACATCGGCGCAGTTAAATGGATACACCCCGTATTCGGTTTCCGTTTTGATGTGGAAGCAGGACAGTTCGCACAGATTGAGACCTCGCCTCAGTATGTAACAGGTGAGAAGAACGACAACTGGACCTATGTTTATCTACACCCCGACTTCATGGTTAATCTCTCGAACTGGATTGGCGGTTACAAGGATTACCGTGTTTACAACGCTATCTTCTATATCGGTGGCGGTTTCGCGGCTGGCGGTATGAACTTCGACAAGAATATGCCTACATATAACAATGAAGGAGAGCCTACAACATACGGATTCCTCGGCAACATCGGTTTGCAGAACCGTTTCTATGTATGCAAGGCTCTGAGCATCGACCTCCAACTCCAGTTTGAAATGGGCAAAGGTGAGTTCCGTCCTGTCGGCGGTCAAATCGGACACTTCTTCGGTGCTTCGGCTATGGTCGGCGTAACATACAGATTCAACAACCGCGACTTTATCCGCTGCGGCGCAACGGCTGACGAGGTAGATGCAATGCAGAACACACTCAAAAACCTCCAGGACAAGGCAGACAAGACCGCTAAGGAGCGCGACGACTTGCAGCAGGCTCTCAACGACAAAGAGGTTGAAGCACAGCAGGCACAGGATGAGCTGGCTGCTCTCAAGGATGAGGCTGCAAAACGTGCAGCACGCAACCGTCAGGCAGGTTCGGCTAAAGAGGCTATCGACCGCGATGTATATGATGAGATTCTCTTCTACGAAATCGGTACGGCAAACCTTACCGAGTACCACAAGCAGCGTCTCGACCTGATTGCAGAGCGCGTCAAGGCTGACGATGAGAAGCAGGTATACAAGGTAGAGGGCTTTGCAGATGCACAGACCGGTACGGCTAAATGCAACGCACGTCTGGCAGAGAAGCGCGCACGCGTGGCTTACGACTACCTCCTCTCGAAGGGTGTTCCCGAGGAGCGTCTCGAGTTCATCAACGGCGGTACCGCAAACTGCCCCTTCGGCAAACCGGTACACAACCGCGTAGTGGTTATCTACTAATCAACGGTTAGATTATACAAGGCATCGGCAGTCCATTAGGGCTGCCGATGTTATTTTATGCTGTTAGTATCGGTGTGTGGGACGCACCGCTGCAACACCCTCCCCTCTATATGTCTCCCTCGTACAGTTTTTTAGCGCGCGTTAAAGGCAATACTTCGTGCAAGCAGGTTTGTTTCGGTTTATAGCAGTAGTTTTGGTACTGCTGCGCTTATCGATTGCAGAATGTTGTTTTATATAGCATAAAATTTGGCATTTAGCAAAAGTTGTAATATCTTTGCAACGCTTACGAGCATCGGATTGAGCTATGGTGTAATGGTAACACAGCAGATTTTGGTTCTGTCGTTTTGGGTTCGAGTCCCGATAGCTCAACCAATAAGAGAGAGACAAGTGTCTCTCTTTTATTATATATACTATTGATATATACTGCTTGTCCGCAGTCATCTTATACGTTCAATCAACTGCCTTTTTCTAAAGACCAACTCCCTTCTCAATCTCGAGGAACCGATATTTTCACATCAATTATTGTTTCGCGCAGATAATGCAGTTTTAAGTTGCGATGTCCCGTTGGGTGTTGTTCGCTTGTATATTGTGAAAAATTCACTACCTTTGTCGTGTCGGCGTTCGATGTATCGGCGACACAGACATAGAAAGTGTTTTCGCACTGTCCCTGTCGGAAATGTGGACGTT
>JAFLRT010000018.1 GCA_022511295.1 Alistipes sp.
TTTTTCTCTTTCCCTCCTGTCGCTTCCGCTCGGCCTTCGCTTCGTTTCCGCTCCTGCTTCCACTCGACTTTCGCCTCGTTTCCGCTTTTTGCTTCCGCTCGACTTTCACCCCGTTTCCGCTATCGCTTCCACTTGGCTTTCGCCCCGTTTCCGCTCCAACTTCCGCTTGGCTCCCGCCTTGCTTCAGCCCCCTTGGGAGGTGCGCTTTTTAATAGCGCCGAAAGTGGTGCAAAGGTAAGGCAAGATTTTTTATTGTCCAAATTTTTTGGAATATTTTTTTTCAAAAAACTTTGAAAGTTTTTTGATGATGTTTTTTGTCTATCTCCGACAAACCGCCATCCACATCTGCCAACCGCCCTGTCGCAAGCCACCTTTGAAAGAACCCCTGCTTGTTGCCACACCTCGTTTTTGTGGCGAAAGCGGGTGCAAAGTAAATGCAAGATTTTTATTCACGCAAATTTTTCAGGCACTTTTTTTGAACATTTTTTAACATTTTTCACAGCGTATTTTTAACACGCTGATTTATTGAATATTGCCTGCAACACATTTTAGAACGCTCTTTTATCTGTAGCCTATATAATATAGGTATAACGTCAGAAGATATAATTCAGACCTATGTTCATGCCGAAAGGACCATCCTGCTTCGACAGCGGCACGGCACCCTCGACCGAAATAATAAAATTGTTGTTCATGACAAGTTTTACGCCCAGACCGGCGCTCATGTGGAGTTTTTCACCGTTTCCGGCATAGAGCAAATCGCGGTTCTGTCCGTCGACAACAGCACCGGCAGCAGCCTTCATACGCTCCAGACGGAATGGTTGCACCACCGCTCCCATATCGAAGAAGGGGTTTGTGGCCACATACCAGTTCTGCCTGATGAACTTGAACGAAACCAATCTGAAGCGCATTTCGATGTTGGCCCACGCATATCCGTCGCCTATCATACGGTTATAGAGCGTTCCGCGCACGGTATTGATACTGCCCAGACCCTCGGAATTGACCTGCCGGAGATAGAGCGTAGCGATATCCTGCTGAACATAAAACGGCGCATTGCCGGCAACGGTACCCTGGTACGCCAGATGGTATGCAAAGACTATACGGTTGTCCCATACAGGCAGGTATTGACGGAAGTGGGCGGCGAACTTAAGATAGTTGCTGCGACCGTGAAAGAGGTCGGGCGAGCCTATAAAGCACACCTCGGTCCATATTCCGCGACTTGGAGCCGCCTCATGGTCGCGCGTATCGTAAACAACGCCCGCCTTGAACTCGAAGTGCATACCGCCGTTAATCTCGTCGGGGTCGATTATGCCCTGCTCAATATAGTTGCGGTACAGGGTGTTGTGCGAGTCGTAGTTCTTGAGGTTTATATCGTCTATATCGAACCACTTGAACGCCACGCCGGCAGCCCACCCGAAAGGCCCTTTTATCTTACCCTGGAAGTCAGTCAGCACGCGCAGGTAGTTGCGCTCGATATTATAGAACGCCGTACGCGTATCGCGGTTCGCGTCCATATCCTTATAGTATGGCGATGCGGCGCCGTTGAAGCCGAAGAAGGAGTATTTACGGTTGAGCATATAGGTTGCGGCAGCCGTCATACGCACTTTGGGTATCAGGTGCTTCGAGTCGTAAAAGAGGTGAAACACACCCGAGCCTTTGGTATAGTACGACGCCTCGGCGCTGAACTTATGCACATAGTCGGGATATTGCGAACCGTCGCCGTAGTAATATATATCGCACAGCGCTCCGGCCTGAAAACCGAGGTCGGTATTATATCCGACGGCAGGCAGAGGACCGAAATTCCAGCCCGTTTTTACTCTCTGACCCGTTACAGGGTCTATAACGTCGTTCTTTTTTGCCGTAGCCGGCAGAGCGGAGCATATCACTGCAACGCAGATGCAGAGTGCCGTAAACAGTCGTTTCATGGTATTGGAATTATGCTAAGCAGCCGCGCCACGACAAAACCCAGATAGTTGCCTATGGCATAGCCCACGACACCTATGGTCAGACCCGAGACGAGTACGTTGCGGTTCTTCATCGCACCGGCAATCATAGGCACAAATGGCGGCGAGTTGATAAATGTTACCGAGGCGATTACGGTCGTATCGGCGTCGATACGCAGCAGTCTCGCCAGCAACACCTGCACACCGAGCGAACCGAAGACCACAAAGAACAGATATATCAGCAGCCACACACCGCCGGCGAGGTCGAACTCCCGAAAATCGGCCATAGAGGCTACGGTTATGCAGAAGATGTAGATAAAGTACATCCCGATATCGTATCCGTATGGCATTTCGCGCACCTTGCGGATAAACGAACAGGCTATACCGAGCGACGTAAGCATAAGTATAAAGACCGTCATAAAGAGTCCGTACCTTTCGGGTATGGCTATGGCGACACCGCCCGACACGGCGCACACGACGAGTGTCAGACCCAGCAGAAAGGCTGCGCTGCGTATGCCGCGACGTGTGAAAAGACCTTTGTATGGCGTTTCGGCATTGTCGAAACTGCGTTCACCCGTCATCTCTGCCTCGGGCGCACACGCATCAGAAGCGTATGGCAGCAGGCGGCGAAAGAGCCGTATGCCTATACTCAGCAGGAAGGTGAGATAGAGCAGCGACACCGCCATATCGTATGAGTTGATGAGGATATATGTGTTCTCGTTTACGCCAAGCATCGCCTTGAGCGCCGCGAGGTTTATGGTGCCACCCGTATATACTCCCGTGAGCATACCTCCTATATTGGCCCCGTCGTCGATATGGCGTCCGAAGAGCAGATAGCCTGCCACAACGGTAACGACAACGGCCGCAATTCCCGTAACGAGCGCCAACAACTGCGAACGTCCGTAACTGCGCCGCAGAGTGCATCCGAAGAGCATAAGAGGTATTGCGAGCGGTATTGCGGCGCTGCTCAGCGGTTCCTGCAAGGTTGCAAGCGCGTCGCGCGCGATGCCGATGTTACCTATAATGATGCCTGCAAGATACAGCAGCAACACAGGCCCTATCTTGCCCAAAATCGTTACGCGGCGGCACAAAAACAGCACCGCAGCAGGGGCAAGGCACAGCACCGCAGCCATTATTGCTATCGAAAGAACATTTATCACTGCCTGTTACGGTTTGGGTTGCGGGGGCAAAGATACATTATTTTTAATAATAAACGAATCCGGTATTAAATGCATAAATTTTGATAAAAGTTTGCAGGTCTCGCAAAAAGTTATTACATTTACGATTGCAGATATTAAAAAAACCGAAAAAACCTAAAAACATATCGAAATGAAAAACTATTCAGCACGCGAAATCAAGAATATTGTTCTTGTCGGCGCACCCGGCTCGGGCAAGACGACCCTCGCCGAAGCCATGGCCTTCGAAGGCAAAGTCATCGACCGCCGAGGCTCGGTGGAAAACAACAACACACTCTCGGACAACACCGATATCGAACACGAATACAAACGCTCGATATACTCCACCACGCTCTTTACGGAGTTTATGGACCGCAAACTCAACATCATCGACTGCCCGGGTTCCGACGACTTCTGCGGAAATCTCTTCTCGGCATTCAAGGTGGGCGACGTCGGTATCATGGTCTTCAACGCACAGCAGGGATGGGAAGTGGGCAGCGAGATTCAGTCGCGCTATGCACGTCAACTCGGCAAACCGCTTATCGGCGTTATCAACCAACTCGATGCCGACAAGGCCAACTTTGAGGCGGCATACGAATCCATCAAAGCCGCATCGCAGGTCAAACCCGTCCTCGTGCAGTATCCTGTAAACTACGGCGCCGGCTTCAATGCCTTTATCGACGTGCTGATGATGAAGATGTACCGCTTCAAGGACGAGAACGGCACGCGCGAAGAACTTGAAATACCTGCCGAAGAGGCTGAGAGAGCGGCTGCCCTCAACCAGGAGTTAGTGGAGATGGCCGCCGAACACGACGACGCCCTTATGGAACTCTACTTCGAGAAGGGTACGCTTACGCAGGATGATATTCGCGCAGGTCTGAAGATTGGCGTTGCACGTCGTGAGGTTATGCCTGTCTTCTGCGCCAGCGGCAAACGCGACATAGGCACCAAGCGTCTTATGGAGTTCATAATCAACGTCGCACCGGGTCCGCTCACAGCGCCCAAATTCCGCACCACCGATGGCGAAGAACTTGCAGCAGAGGCATCGGAGCCTGCCGCAGCATTCGTCTTCAAGAGCCAGATAGAGCAGCACATAGGCGAAATCTCCTACCTGCGTGTGGTACGCGGCAAGATTACAGAAGGTATGGAACTTGTGAACTCGCGCACGGGCAACAAAGAGAAACTCTCGCAACTCTTTGCCGTAGCAGGCAAGAACCGTATCAAGGTATCGGAACTCTCAGCAGGCGACATCGGATGCACCGTAAAACTCAAGGGTACGCGCACCAACGACACTTTGGCAGCACCTTCGGCACCCGTAGCCGTTGAGCCTATCGTCTTCCCAGAGCCGCGCTACCGCGCTGCCGTCAAGGCCAGGGAGCAGAGCGACGAGGAGCGTCTCGGCAAACTGCTGACAGAGGCCAAGTACGAAGACCCGACGATTCTGGTGGAATACTCCAAAGAGTTGAAACAGACCATTATACAGGGACAGGGCGAGCATCATCTCAACATTCTCAAGGCGCGTCTTGCGAGCGAGAACAAGATGGAACTCGAATACTTCGCTCCCAAAATCCCCTACCGCGAGACAATCACCAAGGTTGCGCAGGCCGACTATCGCCACAAGAAGCAGTCTGGCGGTGCAGGTCAGTTCGGCGAGGTGCATCTGGTTATCGAGCCGTACTATGACGGTATGCCCGAGCCTACGCGTTACAAGGTCGGCGGCAAGGATATCACCGTGAATATCAAGGGCAAAGAGGAGTACGACCTCGAGTGGGGCGGCAAATTGCAGTTCTACAACTCGATTGTGGGCGGCGCCATAGATGCACGCTTTATGCCTGCCATACTGAAGGGTATCATGGAGAAGATGGACGAGGGTCCGCTCACGGGTTCCTACGCACGCGATATCCGCGTTGTGATTTACGACGGCAAGATGCATCCGGTAGACTCCAATGAAATCTCATTCAAGTTGGCTGCCCGCAACGCCTTCAAGGAGGCCTTCCGCAATGCCGGACCCAAGATTATGGAGCCTATATACAATGTCGAGGTTCTCACGCCGAGCGAATATATGGGTTCGGTTATGAGCGACCTTCAGAACCGTCGCGCGATGATTATGGGTATGGAGTCCGACAAGGGTTTCGACCGTCTTAACGCTCGTGTGCCGCTGGCAGAATTGTATCGTTACTCGACCACGCTCTCATCGCTCACATCGGGTGCCGCGACCTACACGATGCAGTTCTCGTCATACGAGCAGGTACCCTCCGACGTTCAGGACAAGCTGCTCAAGGCCTACACCGACACCGACGAGGAGTAGTCTCCGGCAATATTCGGACTTCGGCAGAGAGATGCCCTGCCGAAGTTCGGACAATAATAAAAGGGGAGTGAAATTTCGCTCTCCTTTTATTATTTTGTTGCAATATATGCATCTCAAAGAGGTGCTGCGCCACCCCGAGGGGGTGTGTCGGGGGCGGGGCAACAAAAAAGTGCCGCCAATCTACCTCGGAAGTTCCCATATCTCCATATTGCGAATGTCGGCACCGTCGATTTCAAAGCGTATCGCCGTCCGCATACGGTGAAAACCATATTGTCCCGCCGCTCCCGGGTTGATATGCAGCAGGTCGTACACATTGTCGTAGATTACCTTCAGTATATGCGAATGGCCTGCGATAAACAGTTTCGGGCGAAGCGTCTGTATCTTCTGAACAGCACGCGGAGCATAATGGCGCGGATAGCCGCCGATATGGGTCATCACCACCCTGACACCCTCGCAGTCGAAGACCGCGAACTCGTTGTAGATGCGTCGCATAACACCTCCGTCGATATTGCCCCACACGGCGCGCAGCGGCTTGAAGGCTGCAATCTCGTCGGCCGTCTCAACAGAACCTATATCGCCTGCGTGCCATATCTCATCCACGTCGCGCAGAAATTCACGCAGCGCCTCGTCGAAGGTGCCGTGTGTGTCGGATATAAGACCTATACGCTTCATAAACAAAACGCACCCTTAGCGATTTGCCTTTTTATCACCCCACAGGCGCTGCATACGCTCGGCGATTTTGGCCTCGGCGGCATTTCCCGTGTCGGGCGTATAGAAACGCCGTCCGGAGAGCGACTCGGGCAGAAACTCCTGCTCGACGAAGTGTTCATCGTAGTCGTGGGCATATTTGTAGCCCTTGGCATATCCCGCCTCCTTCATCAGTTTCGTGGGGGCGTTGCGCAGGTGCAGCGGCACAGGGCGGTCGGTGGTGTCGTGATTGACCAGTCCCAAAGCGGCATCGATAGCCATATATGCCGAGTTGCTTTTGGGACTTGTTGCTAAATATATGGTCGTCTCGGCGAGGGTTATACGCGCTTCGGGCATACCTATCTTGTGTACCGTATCGAAGCAGGCGTTGGCCAGCAGCAGGGCATTGGGATTTGCCAGACCGATATCCTCCGACGCGAGAATCACCAGTCGCCGCGCGATGAAACGCGGCTCCTCGCCACCCGCAAGCATACGAGCCAACCAATATACGGCTGCATCGGGGTCGCTGCCGCGAACACTCTTGATAAAGGCCGAGATTATATCGTAGTGCTGTTCTCCGTTCTTGTCGTAGAGCGCTATATTCTGTTGCAGGCACGAGGTAACGGTGGCGTCGTCGATAACGATATCGCCATCGGTGGCACCGGCAATGATATCGAGTATGTTGAGCAGTTTGCGCGCATCGCCGCCCGAGAAGCGGAACAAGGCTTCGCTCTCGACAACGCGCGTATGACGGCGCACCAACTCCTCGTCGGTATTTACGGCGCGGTCGAGCAGTTTTTGCAGGTCGGAGTCATCCATAGGGTGGAGTATATAGACCTGACAACGGCTCAAGAGCGGCGATATGACCTCAAACGACGGGTTTTCGGTCGTGGCGCCGATAAGGGTTACAAGTCCCTGTTCGACAGCACCCAGCAGAGAGTCCTGCTGCGACTTGTTGAAGCGGTGTATCTCGTCGATAAAGAGAAAAGGCGCCCGCTGACTGAACAGATGGCTCTGACGCGCCTTCTCTATCACCTCGCGCACATCCTTCACGCCCGCCGAGACAGCCGACAGGGTAAAGAACGGACGTTCGAGGGTCGAGGAGACAAGGCGTGCGAGGGTTGTTTTGCCGACACCAGGAGGACCCCACAGAATAAACGAGGGGACGTTGCCCGTCTCGAAGAATTTGCGGAAGACTCCGTTTTCGCCGACCAAATGCTCCTGACCTATATATTCGTCCATGCTTTTCGGGCGCAGACGCTCTGCCAACGGTGTAGACATAGTGGTGTATTGTATTATATCGGATAACGATAACAAAGGTAGTAAATTTTATGCCGGCGAATGCAATTTTGTTGAAAAAAAGAGTCCGCCCGCCGCTTGTCCTTAAATCCAAAAGTAATAACTTTACAACCGAATATACATTATCGCGGCTTTGCCGCACGGGCAAGAGGTGGAGAGCGAATATACATACCATAATCCGGTGCTGTTAGAGGAGTCGATGGAAGCGCTTAAGGTGCGTCCTGACGGCTGTTATGCCGACCTCACCTTCGGCGGCGGCGGACACTCGAGGCGAATACTCTCGCTGCTGGGCGAGGGCGGGCGGCTCTACGGCTTCGACCGCGATGCCGATACGCGCGCAAACATACCCGACGACAAGCGGTTCAACTATATCGAGAGCGATTTCCGTTTTATGCGCGGCGCCTTGAGGTTGCGCGGCGTTACGCAACTCGACGGCGTGCTGGCAGACCTCGGGGTATCATCGCACCACTTCGACGAGACCTCGCGCGGATTCTCGTTTCGCGGCGATGCTCCGCTCGATATGCGTATGAACCGTCGCGGAGGGGGTACCGCCGCCGACATCGTAAACAATGCCTCACCCGACGACCTCGCACGCATATTTGCGCAGTGGGGAGAACTCGAGACCACATGGAAAATCGCCGGCGCAATAGAGCGCGCACGCAAGGTGCGTCCCATAACAACCACAGCACAACTCGTGGAGGCCGTTGCACCCTGCACACCCAAAAAAGATGAGTCGAAATTTCTGACAAAACTCTTTCAGGCGCTGCGCATAGAGGTGAACGGCGAGATAGACGCCCTGCGTATGATGCTCGAGCAGAGTCTCAAGGTATTGCGCCCGGGAGGACGACTGGTGGTGATTTCGTATCACTCCATCGAAGACCGTCTGGTGAAGAACTTTATGCGCAGCGGCAATGTCGAGGGATATGTGGAGAAGGATTTTTACGGTCGCAGCGAGGTGCCTTTCGATATCGTTACGCGCAAGGCTGTGGTGCCGTCCGACGAGGAACTTGCACGCAATCCCCGTTCGCGCTCTGCCAAAATGCGAGTGGCAGCAAAAAAAGGTTAAGAAAAAAAGAAATTGTCAAGTATGGTGGAAGATGAATATGAGGTTCTCGAGACGACCGACGAGAGTGGCGGCAGTGCCGATTGGGACGAGAACAGGGTTGCAGATATAGATACGGATACGGATGCCGACGACGACTGGTACGACGACGATGATGACGAATACCCCGAAGATGCGGACGAATCCTCCGATGACGGAGAGATTGTGCGCGTGCGGACGACGGATGCTGATGAGGATGCACGTGTGGACGGCGGCCGCGATACCCGCATGGTCCCCGAAGGAGCCGAAGACAAGGTGCGCAAACTGCGTCTGCCGGCATTTATCAGCAAATTCATATCGGGCGCCATACTCAACACCTCGGCCGTAAAGGAGAACTACCGCTATGTAATCTGCATCATGGCTATGCTTCTGTTAAGTATCGCCATGTTCTTCACTTCGCTGGGGTCATACATACGCCACGACAAGCTGGTGCAGGAGGTGCAGCTTCTGCGCGAAAAGTCCATACGTATGAACGAGCGCAGAAACGATATATCATCGCATTCAGCCATCGTAAACCGTCTGCGTGAGGTTGGAAGCGACCTCAAAGACCCGACGCATCCGCAGACGGCAATAGAATAAGAATAGACAGTCCGAAAAAGTACGAATTATGGCGGAAAAGAGAGAGCGACATATCAAGACCGATATTATGCGGCGTGTTACGACGCTGTATATCTTTGCCATACTCCTTGTGATTCTTATCGCCGCGAGGATAGGCTATGTACTCTTTTTCAGCAAAGAGATAGAGATAAATTCCAAGCGTCTGGAGCAGCAGATATACAAACCAGCGACGCTGCACGCCCATCGCGGAGCCATCCTCGCACGCAACGGCGAGGCCCTCGCATCGTCCATATTCCGTTACTCAATAGAGTTCGACTTCGGTGCCCCGGGTTTCGACGACAGAGAGTGGTTCATATCGGAAGTCGATACGCTTGCGCCGCTGCTGGCCGACTTCTTCGGCGACAGGAGCGCCGGGTATTACAAAGAGCGTTTCATCGCCGAGCGCGACGAGCGCAACCCCAAACGCAGTCATCGCGGCATAACCATATTCCGCAACGTCGATTTCAATGAGTGGGAGATACTCAAAACATACCCTCTGCTCAACAGCAGCTCGATACTCTACAGCCGCAATCAGCACGAAGAGAGAGTATATCCGTTGGACAGCATGGCGCGCCGCACCGTCGGACTTAACGACGATCGCGGGCACTACGGTCTGGAGTATGCTTTTGACGAAGACCTGCGGGGCGTGGACGGCATAGAGTGGCGTCAGCATATAACATACGGCTCCTGGGTACGAACCGAGAAGCCCGGTACGAGCAAACGGCTCATCATCGACACCTCGGGACGCTTCCCGATACCGCGCCTGGCCGAACGCGACAACCCCTGGCCCGACATCGACAACCAAGACCCGGTAGACGGCGCCGATGTGATAACGACCATAGATGCCGATATACAGGCCTTTGCCGAGCGGACACTGCGCAAGCGTCTCGCCGACGAGGAGGCTATATGGGGTACGACTATGGTGATGGATGTTAAGACGGGCGACCTGCTCGCCATATCGAACCTCACGCGCGACGTGAATACAGGCGTTATACGAGAGGATTTTAATTATGCCCTCGGACGACGCACTGAGCCGGGTTCGACATTCAAAGTGGCGTCGATGATGGCGCTGCTCGACGATGCCGGTGTGCCGGTAACAAAGACCTACAACGCCAACAACGGCAAAGCCGTACGAATCAACACCGGCAGAACGACGGTCTCGGTGAGGGACTCGGGCGATGACGGCGGTGTGATAGATATGCGCACGGCCCTCGTGAACTCATCCAACACCTGGTTCGCGCAGGCCGTCAATGACGCCTACCGCGACAACCCCGACCGCTATACCGATTTTCTGCGCCGCCTGCATCTCGACCGCAAGGTATGTGTGGGACTTCCGGAGAAGATGGGTGAGAAAGAACCCGATTTCCAGTGCCGCACGTCGGGGCATTGGGACGGCACGTCGCTCGTGAAGGTGGCCTTCGGTCAGGGCGGTATGGAACTCACTCCCATTCAGGTGATAACGCTCTACAACGCCATAGCCAATGACGGATGTATGGTTGCCCCGCGTCTGGTCAGCGAGGTGCGGCGCGGCAATGAGGTTATACGCAGTTATCCGGTTCAGGTTCTCGAGGATACAATCTGTTCGCGCTCCACGCTCGACATCATACGCGAGGCGATGGAGGAGACCGCTCTTCACGGCACCGGCAAATACGATTTCGGCGAGGGCAAACTGCCTTTCCGCGCGGCGCTCAAGACGGGTACGGCCGAAAATGCGCAGGGACACGGATATGCCGACGGATACCGCGTGGCATCTATGGCAACATACTTCCCTGCCGACAAACCGCAATATACCATACTCACAAGCATATATACCCGCAAGAAACCCGGCAAAGCCTACTATGGTGCGTCGCTCTCGGGGCCGGTAAACAGAGATGTGGCGCTCTTCATCTACAATCACGATGACAAGTGGCTCAAGAGCCTCGACACAAGCGGCGAAACGCACCGCCCGACAAACATAAAGGGCGGCAATGCAGAGCAGATTTACAATGTATCGAACTACCTCGATGCAAATATCGCCGAGAGGAATGCGCGCACGACATGGGGTCGCACCACCAACGACAACGGCTGCATAAACATAGAGTCCGCAGAGGGAGGTCAGGGTATGCCCGATGTAAGGGGCATGGGTCTGAAGGATGCCGTATACCTGCTCGAAAGTTTGGGTCTGAAGGTCTTGGCAGAGGGTAAAGGTATGGTCTGCACTCAGAGTGTCGAACCCGGAGCGGCTGTCGAGCGCGGCGAGACGGTTAAAATTGTATTGAAAACCAGATGAAAACAATAGGTGAACTGACAGAGGGGACGGATGTGCTGCACATCGAGGGCAGCAGTGCGGCAGAGATAACATCTATCACGTGCGCCTCGCGCTGCGTGGAGAAGGGCTGCTGTTTCATTGCCGTGCGCGGCACGGTGAACGACGGCCACGACCATATAGAGGCGGCTGTGGCAGCAGGTGCGGCGGCTGTGGTATGCGAGCATCTGCCCGAGCATATCTCCGACAAGGTATGCTATGTCGTAACATCCGACACGGCCGAGGCGACGGGACGTATTGCATCGGCTTTCTACGGTCATCCGAGCCGCGAACTGAAACTGATAGGCGTAACAGGCACCAACGGCAAGACAACCGTCGCCACACTCCTGTACGACCTCTTCCGCGCACTCGGATATGAGTCCGGACTTATATCCACCGTCGTCTACCGCATAGGCAGCCGAAGCATAGAGTCTACACACACCACACCCGACGCCATAAGGCTCAATGCCATGATGCGCGAGATGGCAGATGAGGGCTGCCGGTACTGTTTTGTGGAGTGTTCGTCGCACGCCATAGTACAACGCCGCATAGCGGGTCTGCACTTCGCCGGAGGTATATTTACAAACCTCACGCACGACCATTTGGACTATCACAAGACCTTTGCGGAGTATCTGCGTGCAAAGAAACTCTTTTTCGATACGCTGCCTCGTGGAGCCTTCGCTCTGGTGAATGCCGACGACCGCAACGGAAGCGTCATGGTGCAGAACACGCGCGCGACGGTGCGGACACTGTCGCTGCGCGCAGCCGCCGACTACCGCTGTAAGGTTGTCGAGATGCTGCCCGACGGTATGCTGCTGCGCATAGACGGCAGGGAGGTATGGGTACGCTTCGCCGGACGGTTCAACGCATCGAATCTGCTGACGGTATATGCGGCAGCGCTGCTTGCAGGGGCAGACAGAGACGAGGTATTGAGGTTGTTAAGCACTCTCGCACCCGTAAGGGGACGCTTCGAGCAGATTATAGCCGACGACGGCACCATAGCGGTCGTGGACTACGCGCATACGCCCGATGCCCTCGAGAATGTATTCAAGACCATAGCCGAACTGCGTACCGAGGGGCATAAGGTTATTGCCGTATGCGGCTGCGGCGGCGACCGCGACCGCACCAAGCGTCCCGAGATGGCGGCCATAGCGGTAAAGTACGCCGATACAGCCATATTTACCTCCGACAATCCGCGTTCGGAGCGTCCTGAAGATATACTGCACGATATGACGTGCGGTCTGCCGGCGGCCTCGCATTTTATAACCATCACCGACCGCGCCGAGGCCATACGCACGGCTGTTATGCTCTCCGCGCCCGGGGATATGGTTCTGGTTGCGGGCAAGGGACACGAGACATACCAGATTACAGGTCGCGAGAAGATACATTTCGACGACCGCGAGGAGATTATGAAGTCTCTGCGCGAATTCGGACGATTGAAATAACCGAGTGAGATTTTTAATAATTTATTGGTTGAAAATATGTTATATTCGCTATTCAACTGGCTTGACAGATTCGATTTGCCCGGAACGGGTGTGTTCCGCTATCTGTCGTTTCGTGCAGCAATAGCCGTGATACTGGCGCTGCTCATAGTGATATGTTTCGGTCTGCCGATAATACGCCTTATGAAGCGCAAGCAGGTCGGCGAGGAGATTCGCGACCTGGGTCTGGCGGGACAAAACGAGAAGAAGGGGACACCGACGATGGGCGGCATAATAATACTTATGGCCGTTTTAGTGCCGACGCTGCTGCTGGCACGGCTCGACAATGTATATGTGCAGTTGATGATTATATCCACCATCTGGCTCGGAGTGCTGGGCTTCGCCGACGACTATATCAAGGTCTTCAGACACAACAAAAAGGGTCTTAAAGGCAAGTTCAAGGTTGTGGGACAGGTCGGACTGGGAATAATCGTGGGACTTACAATGTGGCTTTCGGAGGATATCGTCGTGAGGGAGAAGATTGTATCGCCATCCGAAACGGTCTATGTAGACAGCAACGGCAACGAGCAGGCAACAGTCTCGCAGCAGGTCGTGATAGATACCACACCGCATAAAAACACGCGCACGACAATCCCCTTCGTCAAGAACAATGAGTTCGACTATGCGTGGCTCGTGGCAGGCAACAAAGATTTGTCGTGGCTGATATACATCATCATAGCGATACTCGTCGTTACGGCTGTCTCCAACGGCGCCAATCTCACGGACGGCCTGGACGGTCTGCTTACAGGCGTCTCGATACCCATCGTTGCGGTTCTCGGCGTACTGGCTTATCTTTCGGGGCATATAGTCTATGCCGACTACCTGAATATAATGTACATACCCGAGAGCGGAGAACTTGTCGTCTTCACCGCAGCGCTGGCCGGCGCTCTCATAGGTTTCCTGTGGTACAACGGCTCTCCCGCACAGATATTTATGGGCGACACAGGCTCTTTGGCCATCGGCGGCATCATAGCCGTGCTGGCTCTCTGCATACGCAAGGAGTTGCTGCTGCCTGTTATGTGCGGCGTATTCTTGATAGAGGTGGTATCCGTGATAATTCAGACACGGTGGTTCTCATACACGAAAAAGAGATATGGCGAGGGACGACGCATCTTCCTTATGACACCTCTGCACCACCACTATCAAAAGAAAAATATTCCCGAATCGAAGATTGTCATAAGGTTTGTCATCGTATCGCTGCTGCTGGCAGCCGTAAGCCTTGTAACACTCAAAATACGATAGAAAAAGAGACAGAAAAAGCGTGCTGACACTATGAAACGCAATATCGGAAATATGGTTGTCCTGGGCGGCGGTATCAGCGGCTACGGCTCGGCGGTACTGGCGCGCAAATTGGGTATGGATGTCTTTCTCTCGGATGCCGGACACATCGCCGACAGGTTCAAAAAGGTACTCGACGAGTGGCAGGTGCCGTATGAGGAGGGGGGTCATACAATGGAGCGCATACTCTCGGCTGACGAGGTCGTAAAGTCGCCGGGCATACCCGACACGGCACCCGTCGTACAGGCGCTGCGGGCAAAGGGAATACCCGTAATATCGGAGATTGAGTTCGCAGGGCGGCACAAGGGCAAGGCGAAGACAATCTGCATAACAGGCTCCAACGGCAAGACGACGACGACCTCGCTCGTATATAAAATTATGTGCGACGCGGGTCTGCGCACGGCCCTCGGAGGCAACATAGGCGAGAGTTTCGCCTACTCGACAGCCACCGGAGAGTGGGATTGGCATGTGTTGGAGATAAGTTCTTTCCAACTTGACGGCATGTTCGACTTCCGGGCCGACGTAGCGGTGCTGACCAACATCACGCCCGACCACCTCGACCGCTATGACCACTGTTTTCAGAACTATGTCGATTCAAAGATGCGCATAATACGCAACCAGCGTGCAGGCGACTTCTTCGTATTCTCGGCCGATGACAAGACGGTATGGGCGGAGGTGTCGAAACTCGATGCACCCAAGATGCGTATGCTGCCCTTCGCTGCGCACGACGGAATAGCATCCTCGGACGGCGATGCGTGGCTCGCGCCCGACGGCATAATAACCGCGACAGTGGGAGGACGCACAGTGGAGATAGATACCGCGCGTATGCAGATAAAGGGTCTGCACAACGCCTACAACGCTATGGCGGCGGCTTTGGCGACGCTCGCGGCAGGCATAGAACCGCAGAGGATTGCAGACTCCATATACTCATTCTCACCCGTAGAGCATCGTTTGGAGCCTGCCGGAGAGATTGACGGCGTACTCTACATCAACGACTCGAAGGCTACCAATGTCGATTCGGTATGGTATGCCCTGGAGAGCATGGTGCGTCCGGTGGTATGGATTGCCGGCGGCACGGACAAGGGCAACGACTACGAGCCGCTTAAAAAATTCGCACGCGGCAAGGTGCATACGCTTGTATGTATGGGTCTTGACAATGAGAAACTTATGCGCGAGTTCGACGGTGTCGTTCCCCGTATCGTCTCCACCTCATCGCTCGACGAGGCTATGCGCACGGCACGCGCGGCGGCACGCAAAGGGGATGTCGTACTGCTGTCGCCCGCCTGCGCAAGTTTCGACCTGTTCAAAAACTACGAAGACCGAGGTCGCAAGTTCAAAGAGTGGGTGGCACAGAGCAAAAACGAAACGATAAAATAAGACAACAATGGATAAGACGCAGAGAGCCGGCACGGAGAGCATCGAAAACATCGAACATACAGACAACATAGAGAACCCGGAGAGCGCGCAGGCACAAACGCAACCCGAAGCGACGGAGGGAAAGAGCGGATTCAAACTCTTTGCCGGCGATAAAGTGTTGTGGATTATACTGGCTACGCTCGGTATGATTTCGATACTTGTCGTCTACTCGTCGAGTGCCAAGATGGGTTACAGCCCCTACGAGAGCCGCACGGCGACCGATTTTCTGCTCGAACAGATAAAGCGCGTGTCGATATGCGCCGCGCTGATACTCGTCGTACACCGCCTCAACTGCCGGTTATACAACCGTCTGGCACTGCTGTTGTTCTTGGGCTGCACGCTGCTCACCGCCGCAACATACTTCACCGCCCAAACGACCAACGGCGCCGCACGCTGGATATTGGGTATACAGCCCTCCGAGGCGCTCAAAATAGCGACGGTGGTATTCCTTGCCCGGCAACTTGCAGCACGTCAGGCGAAGATATCGCGTCTGCGCATAGTACCCTCGCTCGACCCGCGCAAGTGGTTCAAAAGCCCAGCGCAGAAGAAGATATGGAGAGAGGGTACCATACCGGTTCTTCTGCCTGTGGTCATCGCCTGCGGAACCATAGTTACGGCACACACCTCGTCGGCGATACTGGTCTTCGCCATATCTATGATTATGATGTATGTGGGGCGTGTCAAAGGCACCGAACTGCTGAAGGTACTCGGTCTGGCCGCCGCCGCAGGAATAATATTCCTCTTTGCATTCAAAATAGGCCGCAGCGATACCGCAACAAGCCGTGTGGGTACCTGGAAAGACCTCTGGACAAAGTCGTGGACAGAGACCTCCATCGACCAGTTGCCCGATACGGAGCGTGCCATGATAGCCATACACGAAGGCGGTCTCTTCGGTCGCGGCGCCGGACGCAGCCTTATGCGCGTGAAACTTACGCACCCGGAGTGCGACTACACCTTCGCCCTCTTTGTCGAGGAGTACGGTATGATTCTGGCTGTGATAATGATGATATTCTATCTGTGGATATCGGTGCGCGGCATCGTTATCTTCACGCGGTGCGAGACGGCATTTCCAAGTCTGTTGGTGCTGGGTTTGGTGCTGCTGATAACCTTGCAGGCGCTGCTGCACGTTATGGTTGCGGTCAATCTCATACCCGAGACGGGACAGACGCTGCCTTTCGTCTCGCGCGGAGGTTCGTCGATGTTCTTCTCGGCAATAGCGATGGGTATGGTTCTCGGCGTGAGCCGGCAGAATGATGAAAAGTCGCACGACAAACCGCGCGGAGAGTCTATCGTGGAGTAGAGCATTGGAAAGGGTGTTGTAGAATAGACTATAGGATAGGCTGTTGTCGAATAGAGTATTATGGAGCCGGTAAGAATAGACAAATATCTGTGGGCGGTGCGTATATTCAAGACGCGCAGCGATGCCGCCGAGGCCGTGCGCAACAACCGCGTTACGGTAAACGGCTCGGCGTGCAAACCCTCGCGCGAGGTACACGAGGGGGATATAATAGAGGTGAAACGTATGCCCGTCGTATACCGATACAAGGTCGTGGAGGTCGTCTCAAGCCGTCAGAGCGCGAAGAACGTGGCGCAATACTGCCTCAACATCACACCGCAGGAGGAGTTGGACAAACTATCGGCACCGAGAGAGACCATATTCGTCTTTCGCGACAGGGGTGCCGGACGTCCGACAAAAAAGGAGCGGCGCGATATGGAGGCTCTTATGGACGGCTTTGCTCCCGATATGGATGATGACCTCTTCGATGAGTAAGCATATCTATTAATAGGTATATATATATTAATATGCACCTCAAATAGGTGCCGCCGCGCCCACAAGGGGAGGGCGTGTATAATTGATTTTAATTAAAAAGGTCTCTGCCGGTTATGACGCTTGAGGATATAGAGGTGCTGTGCCGCGATGATGTGCGTCGTGCCATAGAGGATAATCTCGGACGCGATGCCGCCGCTGTGGCTCTCGACAAACATATACCCTGTCCGTCGCTTGTGGCTACGCAGGTAAAGTATCTGCAACGCGCACGCAAGAAACTGCCGTCATACTATGATGCGCGGTGTATTATGGTACCGCTCTCGTTCGAGCAGTCGTCGGGTGAGGATTGCGCGCACCACAAGGCCGCAGGTACGGGCGGCGGCGAGGCGGCGTTGGACCTCACGTGCGGTTTGGGTGTCGATGCGTGGGCGTTCTCGAAGCACTTCGGGCGTGTGGTCGCCGTCGAACGCAACGATGTCGTGGCTGCGGCGGCACGCGAGAACTTCAGACGTCTCGGGGCAGGGAATATAGAGGTTGTATGCGACAGCGCCGAGAGTTATGTAAATACCACCGGGGAGCATTTCGACTGGTGCTGTGCAGACCCCGACCGTCGCAGCCACGACGGCAGGCGGCTCTTTCTCCCGCAGGACTGCTCACCCGATATATTCTCCCTCGGCATAATAAATTCGGACAGATTCTTAATAAATATAGACGTCGCTAAAAATACAGGCGCAAGCGAGAACAGGGACACTACCGAAAAACATTCTGCCTCCGAACACCATTCTGCAAATATTAAAGTAGATAAGGTGGTGATAAAAAACTCGCCTATGTATGATGTTGATGAGGCGTTCAGGGCCTTCGGACGCTTCGGGTCGTGCAGCGTCGAGGCGGTATCGTCGGGCGGCGAGTGCAAGGAGGTGCTTGTATGGTTCGACGGCCGCGAGCCGCATCTGACGGCAACAGCGTTGGGTATGGGTTCATTCTCTCTGCCGGCGGATGAGCGTATGGCTGACACCGCGCACAGCGATTTCACTCCCCAAGAGTACCGTTATGCCGTTATACCCGATGTGTCGATAGTCAAGACGCGGCTTGCGCGTGAGCATACAGGCGGGTCGTGCTATGTTACAAGCGGCAACGGCTGCGGCTTTGCCGTCGATGCTCCGAAAGGTGTTTTGGGTCGGGTATTCGGTATAGAGTGGCTCGAGCGCTACGAGCCGCGACGTCTGCGCAAGAGGTTGAGCGGCATGAGGGCGACAGTATTGCTGCGCGACGCAACTCTGACACTGCCACAGATAATGCGCGCGACGGGTATCCGCGAGGGCGGCGAGAGGCTCCTCCTGTTCACCTCGGTCGGAAGAGATATATGGACAGCAGAACTTAAAGAGGTCAAGGAAAATGCTGTTGCAGCGGCAAATTTGTAACGCCGAAAGAAATTGACTACTTTTGTGGCAGTAGAGCGATGAAAGATGTTGTAATCATAGGGAGCGGCAATGTGGCCGAGGCGCTGACTGTTGCCTCGGTAACGGCTGACGGTCTGAATGTGAAGCAGATTGTGGCGCGCAATGCCGTGCGAGGGCAGCATATAGCCCGTATGGCCGGCTGCGGGTGGTGTGCAGACGCCTCCGAGGCTGTCGCCGCCGACATCTATATCGCTGCCGTGAGCGACGGAGCCATAACGGATGTTCTCTCATCGCTGAGAGCGAGGGAGGAGGCTGTGGTGGCACACACTTCGGGAGCGCAGCCCATAGATGCAATACCCGCTCACTTCGCACGGCGGGCTGTGATATATCCCTTTCAGACCTTTACGTCAGGGCGGCCGATATCGCTTGCCGGTGTGCCGTTCTTTATCGAGGGTGCGGATGACGAGACGACAGCCTCGGCGGCGGATTTCGCCCGCAGGCTCGGAGGAGAGATACACTTTGCAGGCGGCCGGCAACGGGCGAGGGTGCATCTGGCAGGTGTCTATGCGTGCAACTTCGTCAATGCCATGTACCGCTGCGGCGGCGAGGTACTGCGACGCGAAGGCTTGCCGTTCAGCGTTTTGACACCCCTCATCGCCGAGACGGCACGCAAAGCCGCAGAGAGCGGCGACCCCTCGACAGTACAGACAGGTCCCGCAGCACGGCACGACATAACAACCATAGAGCGCCATTTGCAACTGCTCGCCACAGACTTCGACGGCGAGGAGCGGGAGCAGATGCAGCGACTCTACAACGAAACAACGGAGTATATATGGAAGAGAACTTCAAAGAGAGATTAGCCCGTGTCGAAGCCTTTGTCTTCGATGTGGACGGCGTGATGACCGACGGCACGATAATACCCCTCGAGGGCGGCGATTTCATACGCTGCTACAACGCCAAGGACGGTTACGCCATATCCTATGCTGTCAAACACGGCTGGAAGGTGTGTATAATCTCGGGCGGCTACGGTCCTACGCTCGTGTCGCGCATGAACCGTCTCGGCATAAAGCATCTGTATATTAATTGTATGGATAAGATAGCGGCACTGAATGAGTTCTGCATGAAGACCGGTACCGATATCCGCAACGTGATGTTTATGGGCGACGACATACCCGATTTGGAGTGTCTGCGTGCTGTGGGCGTACCTGTATGCCCTGCCGATGCCGCTGTGGAGGTTATCGAAGCCTCGTGTTATGTATCGCAGTTTGCCGGCGGACGCGGGTGCGTGCGCGATGTTGTGGAGCAGGTGCTGCGCTCGCACAATGAGTGGGCCCTCGACTCAAAAGGAACGATATCCGACCCGAATGTTGCATCAAGATAGGTCCGTTATCTGTAAACGGCAGAGACGAAAAAGCAACTTGAAATGGCAGGGACGAAAAAGTAATTTGAAATGACAGGGACGAAAAGGTAATTATAAAAAATGGCTCTGAGGTGTCAGAGCCATTTTTTGTATTTGAAATACCAGATTGTAAGTCCCGAACACAGCAGCATCAGGGACAGTGCGAAGAGGTATCCCAACGGCACTACATAGCCGTTGGCAAGGGTTATCTGCCACTGCAATTCGGGCATAACGGTGAAGTTCATACCGTAGATGCTCGCTATAAGCGTCGCCGGCAGGAAGACCACCGCTGCCACCGAAAATATCTTCACAATCTCGTTCTGCTCTATGTTGATAAGACCCAATGCCGCATCCTGTATATAATCCAGACGCTGGAAACTGAAATCGGCGTGGTTGATAAGCGAGTTAACGTCCTTTATCATAAGTTGCAGGCGCGGATATATATCGCTCGGGAAACGCTCGCTGCGCAGTATGCCCGACAGCACCCGCTGACGGTCGAATATATTCTCGCGCAGCAACATCGTACTCTCCTGCAAACGGTTTATGCGATAAATGACCTGCTTGTCGATTGAGTCCTCGGTGGCGATATCCTTGCTCAATGTCGATACCTGCTTGGCTATCATCTCCACAAGGTCGGCATCGAAGTCGATTCGTACCTCGAGAAGCGAACTGAAGATATGATAACCCGTCGAATAACTGCGGTAGTTCATCTGGAGTCGTTTTTCGGTCTCGCGGAAGGTGCGGAACTCGGCATTGCGCACCGACACCAGAACACCCTCATTCGATATGATGAACGACACCGGCTCAACGGTGAAACTGTCGGCCGACGGCACGAAAAAGTTCGAGTTGGATATGATAGCCGTCTCGGTCTCGGAGTATTTCGATGTGGACTCAATCTCCTCGACCTGCTGTTTGGTCTGAAGGCTTATCTCTATGAAATTCTCTACCGCACGCTGCTCCTTGAGCGTCGGATTCATCATATCGACCCACAGGATGTCGTCGTAGCCCAGTTCATCGAACAGTTCCACGTCGGCATTGCGTATGATTTTGTTATATTGCTTGAGATAAATCGTAATCATGGGCTTCGCAATTCAATTAATAATTCGTAATTGACGGTTTTGCGCGGCGGTCATCGCGCCGTCGCAGCGTTCTTGGCGCAGATTACTGTTCTCTTCAGCCAGGATTCACGCGCGGGGTAACTTTGATGCCGGAACTCCAGAACTTGTCGAGCGCCTTGCGCTTCTGTCCGTCAAAGAGGAAATCTATATTGCGCGTGAGATATTCGTATGCCTCGCCGGCCCTGTCGGCATAGTCCGACTCCATAACAGCCTCGTAGATATGCTCCATACCGAAGGTGAAGGCTCGCTCCAACTCGTCCAGCACAGCGTAGGGAGTACCCTTGCGCGCCACCCACACCGCAAAACAGAAGGGAAGCGATGTCGCAGCCTGCCACGCCTCGGCAAGGTCCGTCGTGAATGCAAACTCACCCTCGTGTTCGAAGACCTTGTCGCCTATAAGCACAAAGGCATCGCCCTCAGAGGCCCTGCTGCGCAAATCGGTATAGTCGTTGAGTTCATACCACTCCGGAGATATCTTCCAAACCTTGTCGGCAAGCCATGCGGCAAGTTGTACGCTTGTACGCGAGTGCGCATCGACAAAGATGCGTTTGACCCGCTGCGGCGCCACGTCGCCCACAAGAACGACCGTGCGCACGGCACGCACGGCGCCTATGCAGTAGTCGGTTATGATGTCGGTATTCTTAAGCGAAGGAACAACGGCTGCGGGGACCAGTGCCACATCGGCATCGCCGCTCATATAACTCTCAGCGCACGATGCAGGAGGGGCAAGGGTAAGCGCAACGTCTTGCAGACCGCTGTGCCGCAATCCGTAGATGAAGGGTATCGTATTGAGATACGATACTGCTGTTATTTTGGTAACTGCCGCCATCATCCATATCCGTTTTCCGCTTTTGTGTTGTAAGATTCGTGCAAAAATAGTCTTTTTTTCGGATATAATTTCACCTTTTAAGCCTTTTTTGCTTTTTACGGTTATTTTTTGCATCTTTGCGCTATATTGCTGCGTTTCCCGAAACGCAACTGCAAGTTAATAAAACCAAACCATAACAAACCAACCAAACAAAACCTATGAAGTTATTATTATTCCGCAAAACAGGCCGTCGGCTGCTGCTGACAGTGATTGCGGTGCTGTGTGCGGGTTTGTTCCCGCTGCTCGCAGCAGAGGCGTCCGCAGCGGTCGCTGCGGACGACGGGCCGGCAACGGTCGAAGGTTATGTGCGCGACGCCGCCGGCAACCCTCTGATAGGTGCCGCCATAACCGTCAAAGGCACAACCGCCGGAACAAGCACCGACCTCGACGGACACTACTCGCTGCGCATCCCCGCACCCGCTTCGCAGCAGGTGCTTGCAGTGGACTACCTCGGCTACAACCCCGAAGAGGTGCAGGTAGGCAATCGCGACCGAATAGATATCACGTTGCAGGAGTCCGCAACGGATATGGATGCCGTCGTCGTTACGGCTCTCGGCATCCGCAAAGAGCAGAAAGCACTGACATACAACGTACAGGAGGTCGGCGGCGAGATGGTGAACACCGTCAAGGACGCCAACTTCATCAATGCTCTTTCGGGTAAGGTGGCAGGTCTGCAAATAAACGCCAGCGCCTCGGGTGCCGGCGGCTCGTCGCGTGTGGTTATGCGCGGCGTGAAGTCCATCAACGGCAACAACAACGCCCTATATGTGGTGGACGGCATACCGTTGCCCTCGCTGCGCTCGGCACAGACCTCGGGCATCTACGAGACGCCCGACGGCGGAGACTATGAGGGTATCGCCAACATCAATCCCGAAGATATAGAGTCTATGTCGGTGCTGACAGGTGCTACGGCAGCAGCACTATACGGCTCGCAGGGCGCCAACGGCGTGATACTCATAACGACCAAAAAGGGCCGTGAGGGCCGCGTAAGGGTAAACTACTCCAACAACACGACCTTCTCATCGCCATTCGTCCTGCCGCGATTCCAGAATACCTACGGCACATCGCTCGACTCGCCGTCGATGAGTTGGGGAGAGAAACTTCCGACGCCCTCGACCTACGACCCGCGCGACTTCTTCCAGACGGGATTCGACGAGACCAACGCCATAGGCGTTACGGCCGGCACGGAGCGCAACCAGACCTACTTCTCGGCTGCCTCGGTCAATACTCGCGGAATAATACCCAACAACGTATACAACCGTTACAACTTCTCACTGCGCAACACAGCCGTACTCGTTCCCAATCGTCTTACGCTCGACGCGGGTGCGACCTATATGAAGCAGTACACGCGCAACGCACTTATTCAGGGTATATATCACAACCCGCTCATCGGTGCGTATCTCTTCCCGCGCGGCGACGATATCCGCAAATACCAACTCTATGAGCGTTACAATGCCGGATTGGGTTACAGCGAGCAGTTCTGGGGTCTGGAGTTCATCAACGGCGTAGAGAACCCCTACTGGATAACCAACCGCGAGTTGTTCGAGAACAATATGCAGCGCTACACCTTCAACGCCACGCTCAAATACGACATAACCGACTGGCTGTCGCTCTCGGGACGTGTGCGTACCGACAACACCGTCATGAACTACACGCGCAAGATATACGCCTCGTCCAGCACCCTCTTTGCATCGGAGTACGGCAACTACCTGGACCACACCATGAGGCACAACAACCTCTACGCCGACGCGCTCCTGTCTATAGACAAGAGTTTCCTGGACAACGACCTCTCGCTGCAATTCAACCTCGGTGCCAGCCTCACCGATGACAAACACTATCTCAACGGATACGAAGGTCATCTGGCGGGTCTGCCCAACAAATTCACATACAACAACATCGTTACCAGCGACCTGAACACACTCCCCTCGCAGGAGAACTACCACGACCAGAACCAGGCCATATATGCGACCCTGCAACTCGGATACAAGGGTATGATTTACCTCGATGCTACGGCGCGCAACGAGTGGGCATCGCAGTTGGCATTCACCGACCAAAAGAACATTTTCTATCCTTCGGTAGGTATCTCGGCCGTGATATCGTCGATGGCCGACCTCTCGAAGGCGGGCATATCCTTCCTCAAGGTGCGCGGCTCCTACGCCGAGGTAGGTAACCCTCCGCAGCGCTTTATCACGGGTCGCAACTACGCCATAAACGGCGGTGTGGTAACGACAGAGACCATCGCTCCGGCATCGCATCTGCGTCCCGAGCGCACGAAGTCTTTCGAGGGCGGTCTCAATGTCAAATTCCTCAATGGCAAGATATGGCTCGACGCCACATACTACAACACCGACACCTACAACCAACTCTTCCTCTATGACGCACCACCCTCGACAGGTTACAAGCAGGCTTATCTCAACGCCGGCAAGGTGAACAACTGGGGTATAGAGGCAGCAGCAGGATACAAAAACACCTGGAAGCACTTCTCGTGGAGTACAACATTTACCTTCTCGATGAACCGCAACCGCATCAAAGAACTGATACCCGAAGGCACCATAGACCCCGTAACGGGTGCGGAGGTTAATATCCCCGAGGTGAATATGGATTACGGCGGCTACCGCGTAAAACTCAGAAAGGGCGGTTCGATAGGCGATTTCTACGTTACCGGTCTCAAGACAGACGACAAGGGCGAGATATATGTAGACCCCAACAGCGGCTCTGTTACGACGGCTCCCGACTCGTGGATTTATGCCGGCAACACCGAGGCGCGGGCGCGTCTTGGGTGGAACAACACCTTCTCCTATCGCGGTCTGACGCTCGGCATACTCTTCGATGCACGCATAGGCGGTCGCGGAGTATCGGTTACACAGGCGCTCATGGACCGTTTCGGCGTCTCGCAGGCATCCGCCGAGGCCCGCGAAAATGGTATCGTACTCTCGGAGAGACAGACACTCCCGGGGTCGGCTGCGCAGGAGTTCTACAACAACACCGGCGACGGTATGGGTATGACGGCACGCTATGTCTACAATATGGACAATGTGCGTCTGCGCGAACTCTCGCTCAGTTATGACCTGCCCTCCAAGTGGTTCAACAACCGCATGCAGGCAACAGTATCGCTCATAGGACGCAACCTCTGGATGATTTACAACAAGGCGCCTTTCGACCCGGAACAGACCGCCTCGACAAGCACCT
Source organism: Alistipes sp. (assembly GCA_022511295.1). GTDB lineage: Bacteria > Bacteroidota > Bacteroidia > Bacteroidales > Rikenellaceae > Alistipes. Next base: position 25,310 of record JAFLRT010000018.1, read on the forward strand.
ACTATCAGGGTCTGGACTTCTTCATGCAGCCCAGCGTCCGAACCATAGGTTTCAGCGTGAGACTCCAATTCTAAACACTTGACGCACTATGACAAACACGATAAACAAAACCATAATCGCAGCAGGTATATCTCTCGTGGCGCTGCTGGGCGGCTGCACAAAGGATTTTGAACACTTCAACACCGACCCCAATGCCACGCAGAAGGTAGACCCGACGGCACTTATAACGACAATGGAACTCGATGCCGTCTATCCCACCACCGGAGAGACGACCGAACCCGTAAACAAATATCAAACCGGCTGGAATCTCCTCGCAGACCACTATGCCGGCTATATGGCGTGCGCCAACCACTTCGACGGCGGCAACTGCCCTATGGTATACAACCTCTCCAACGCATGGCGCAACACCGTCTTCTCGGTAGCCTTCACGCAGGTTATGCCGGCGTGGCTGCAACTCAAGGCGGCATACGACCAGGAACTTGTCGAGGCTCCGGTAATGGCTGTCGGCAATATACTGAAGGTGCTGACGCTGCATCGCGCAAGCGATATGTACGGTCCGCTGCCCGTACTGCACTTCGGCGAGAGCAGCAACCCGTATGACTCGCAGGAGACGCTCTACAACCACTTCTTCGAGACGCTCGACGAGTCGATAGCCATCCTCAAGGACTACACAGCCACCACATCCGACAGCCGTCTGCTCACAAAGGTCGATGCGGTATACGGAGGCGATTTCAACAAATGGCTCAAACTGGCCAACTCGCTCAAGTTGCGTCTTGCAATGCGTATATACTATGTATCGCCCTCGCTGTCGGCAAAGTATGCGCAGGAGGCAATAGATGCAGGTGTGATAACATCGACCGAAGACGGGGCGATGCTCAGCAGTTACCGTCAGATTACGGTCATCAACCCTATGGAGATGATTTGGAACTCCTATGACGATGCACGCATGGGCGCCTCGATGGACTCCTACCTCAACGGCTACGAAGACCCGCGACGCGCTGCCATGTTCTCCGAGGCGCAAATCGACGGCGGCGGCTGGCACGGCGTGCGCAACGGTCTGGGCGAGACACAGCAGGCATTCTATACCAAACTGTCGGCACCCAACATCACGGCTTCGACGCCTATGCGCTGGCTCCTGGCATCGGAGGTGGCATTCCTCAAGGCCGAGCATTACTATCGTCAGGGCGACGCCGCACAGGCACGCACCTGCTATGAGGAGGGCATACGTCTGTCATTTGCCGAGAACGGCGTGTCAAGTGCCGAGGCTGACAGTTACATCGCCAACACCACTCGCCGCGCAGCATACTTCTACGACCGCTCGAACAAGCCCAATCCCGACAATACATCGGCTTGTCAGTCGGTATCCATCGCGTGGGCCAACGACGGCAACGAACTTCAGCGTATCATAACCCAGAAGTGGATTGCCCTCTATCCCAACGGCATGGAGGCTTGGGCAGAGTTCCGACGCACCGGATATCCCAACATCTATCCCATAATATCGGCCAGCGCCGACCCGACCATAAACAAAACCACGCAGATACGCCGCGTCATATTCCCCCGCTCGGAGTACTCCAACAACGAGGCCGAGGTGAATGCTGCCGTAACGCTTCTGGGCGGTCCCGACAGCGGCGGAACAAAACTATGGTGGGACAAACGATAGAGCGATAACGCCGGCGACCGAAACATATAACATATCAATATGAAAAGCGTTATGAAAAAGAGCATAAAACATAATATGTACAAACACAGATATATATTTATCCTCGCTGCCTGCATAGTTGCGTTTGCGGGGTGCGAGGAGTGGACCACCCCCGAACCTGTGCGTACGCAGTACCCCGAAGACCAGAGCATCTTCACACGCGACGACGCATATTTCGAGCGTCTGCGCCAATACAAGCGCTCGGACCACAAGTTAGCCTTCGGATGGTTCGGCTCGTGGACAGCCATAGGAGCCTCGGAGCAGTGCCGTCTGAGCAGCGCCCCCGACTCTATGGATATTATCTCGATGTGGAGCCAGTGGCACAGCCTCAGCCCGCAGCAGATAGCCGACAAAGAGTATGTGCAGAAGGTTTTGGGTACGAAAGTCGTATTCTGTATCTCGGCCAAGGACTGCCCCTCGGTCTTCAAGGAGGATGGCGTCATCACCGAGGCCTCGGTAGAAGCATACGCCAAGGCGTGGGGCCGCGACTCGATGAACAAATACAACTATGACGGTATAGATATCGACTTCGAGACGGCTTCAGACCATCTGGGACCCCTCAACACCAACAAGGAGATGTTCTATAAGTTCTGCACGGAGTTGAGCAAGTACATCGGTCCGAAGTCGGGTACGGGTCGTCTGTTCATTATCGACGGAAATATCGACGCATCGTTGCTCGACAGACGCATACCCGAACTGTGCGACTATGCCGTATCGCAGGCTTACAGTTGCGGCAGTTACAGCAACCTCACCTCGCGCACCTCGTCGGCCGTCGCCAACGGCTGGACTGCCGACAGGATAATATTCGCCGAGAACTTCGAGTCGCTTTGGAGCAGCGGAGGCGTGAACCACTCCACATACGGCGGCGGCATGATGCCATCACTGCTCGGAATGGCTTATTATTCGGTAAACGGCGGCGGAGCATATCCGGGTTCGGCCGGTTTCGGCTCATACCATATGGAGTATGAGTACGGACACGCCGATATGCCCTACAAATATATGCGTCAGGCCATACAGATAGCCAACCCCGCCGGAAAAGAGGACAAACCGCAAGAGGAGGAGCAGCCGCAGCAGTAGCAGGCTCCGACACAGAGCGATGCGGAGTGCGGCTCACCGAAATCCTCGAGAGACAACACCCGCATCAACAACGAACCCGAATAAAAAACAGATTAAATTACAAGTTATGAAGATAAGATATTTGGTATCGGCCCTGCTGGCAGGCGCAATGCTCCTCGGCGGGTGCAAAAACGCACTCGAATACCGCTCGGCAATATATATCACCGAGGCACAGACCACCGATGCCGTAACTATGGTCGTAGACGGCAAGGGCGGCAGCGTAAACTTTACCGTATCGGCGGCACAGCCGGTAAATCGCGATACGCATGTGCGTCTCGAGGCCGCGCCGAACCTCGTGGAACGCTACAACACCAAGTACGGACGCACCTGTCTCCCGCTGACGGAGTATTCGTTCGAGACCGACGAGGTGAAAATCGCCGCCGGCAAAAATGTATCCGAAACCGTCAAGGTTATTATCAACCAGGAGATGGAGTCGGGCAACTTCTACTGTTTGCCCGTGCGCATAGCCTCCACTGACGGCGATATGGATATTCTCGAGCCGTCGAGCGTATTCTATATCGTTATGCGGTCGCCCGTGCGCAGCAAGGCGGTATATGTAGGCTCGGGAAACAAGATATATGTTCCGACATTCGCCGAAAATCCCACATTCGGAGATTTGGACCTCACGGCACTCCCCGAACTTACGCTCGAATGCCGCGTGAGGGTGAGCGCCTTCAAATCCTCGGACCCCTATATTACCTCCATTATGGGTAACGAGGGCGAAGTATGTATGCGTTTCGGCGATGTGAAGATAGGCAAAGAGGTGCTTCAGGTATGCAAAGGCGACTATCAGCCGGCAGTTACCTCGGCTCCCTGCGCCACAAACACATGGTATCATGTAGCCGCAGTATGGTCGCGCTCGTCGCTGCGCGTATATATCGACGGACGTCTTATGGCCGAGACGCCGCATCAGGGTGAGACCGTGAACATCGCCTCGGTATGGCTCAACAATGCCGCAAACCCCTCGGGCGGCGGCATAGGCTTCTCGCTCGGCGCGGCGTCGATATACAATTCCAACCGCCCGCTGGACGGATATATCGCCGAGGCACGCGTATGGACACGCGCCCTCTCGACGGCCGAGATTGCCAACAACAAAGACCTTGTGGTGGTAGACCCGCAGTCGCCGGACCTTCTGGCATACTGGCATCTGAACGAGGTCGAGAAACTCTCGTCGGTATATCGGGACAACTACTTCCGCCAGATGACATACAACCGCGTACCCGATGCGACAGGACACGGCTACGATGCCTACGGCGCAAGCACCAACCCCTCTTTTATCGACACCGAATGGTAAAAGCAAACGTATGATATGAAAAGAGTTTTGACAGCAGCGCTGTTATGTGCAGCCTTCACAATGCAAACCCATGCCGCAGAACCGCCTCGGCGGCATATACGACCATACGCCTCGGTCGAGGAGGCGGCAGCGGATGCTGCGGCGGCACTCTCTTTGCAACCCGCAAAAAACTCGTCATACATACACCCCGTAACGGAGTTCACGCGCGAGGAGAGCGAAGGTCAGACACTCTTCAGTTCGACCTACGTCTACCCCGCGTCGTGGCTTAACCGTCAGTTGCTGCTGCGTGTGGAGTCGGCGTCGGCCGGTTATACCGTCATTGTGAACGGTGTCGAGGTCGAACACGTTACCGACGGCACCGAGGCCGCAGAGTTCAATATCACCAAGGTATCACAGCAGGGTATCAACGACCTTACCCTGCGTCTGGACAGCGCCGAGAGCGGCAAAACGCTCCTCAACAACGGCAGCACGACACCCGTGATAGGGCGTGTGGAGGTGTTGTCGCAACCCGCGCTGCGTCTGCGCGATGCAGATGTCAGGTCGAGGCTCAATGAGGCGGGAGATGCCGTCGTGCAGTTCCTGTTCGCGGTCAAAACCGATATGCTCAACACCAAAGAGTCGCGCATAATCTATGAGTTGACGGCACCGGACAAAAGTACGCTCGCAAACGGGTATCGCGACGTGTCGCTCGGGATGCGCGGTGAGGATACGCTGGCATTCTCGGTCATCGTTCCCCGCAAGTGGCTGTGGAGCGCCGACAACCCGTCGCTGCTCACGCTCACGGTGAGAAACCGTATGAACGGACGCAATGTCGAGACAGTCGTTCTTCCGATAGGCGTGCGCGAGGTAACCCATAAAGACGGCACTCTCTATGTGAATGGCAATGAGGTAACACTCAACACCGCAACAGTATCGGGCAGAGCGACACTCAAAGAGTTGCAAAAACTCAAGTCGCGCGGATACAATGCCGTTACGGTGGCGGCAGGAGATGCTGCACCGGTATTATACGATATATGCGATGCGTTGGGATTGTATGTCGTAGCACAGGCGGGTATCGACACCTCTAAGGGCAGCCGCTCGATGCGTCGCGGCGGCAGTGCGAGCAACGACCCGCAATATACCGATGAGTATCTGCGTCGCACGGCGGCGATGTACCATACCGCCAAGAGTCATCCGTCGGTTGTTGTATTCTCATTGGGTCATGGCGTTACGAACGGCATAAATCCATACGAGGCTTATATGTGGATTAAGCGTACGGGCGATGAGCGTCCGACGATTTACAACGCTGCCGGCGGCGAGTGGAACAGCGACTGCATAGAACTCAAGCGGGCGCGATAAGGCACTATAAACGCGGATATCGAAAATCTCCTCGACCGCCTCGCGGTGGTTGTGAAAAATTTACTGTCGCCATACAGCCGCAATCGGTACGGCGAGGTCGTCGTTGAGATGAGCTGTAATGTTTGCAAATTGTTAA
>JAFLRT010000019.1 GCA_022511295.1 Alistipes sp.
AAAATGCTTCAATGTAACATTCGAACCAGGCTGCCGCAACAACTGGCACATACACCACGCAACATCCGGAGGCGGCCAGATGCTAATCGGCGTAGGCGGTCGCGGCTGGTATCAGGCAGAGGGAGATCCTGCACAGGAGATTCTGCCAGGAACGGTTATCCATATTCCTGCCAATGTAAAACACTGGCACGGTGCGGCAGCGGACAGTTGGTTTGCACATCTCGCTTTCGAACTCGACGGCGAGAATACATCCAACGAATGGCTGGAGCGTGTCAGCGATGAAAAGTATGAAGCGATAAACAAATAAAAACATCATATTCACAAACGACAACTCCCGTGAAATCTTTATTTCACGGGAGTTGTCGTTTGCGGGGGTACCCTACTGCCGTCCGACACGTTTGTCAAGTCTGCGTCTCAACCTCGCGCGCAGGCGGTCATTAAGCGTGAAGTGCATTGCAATCAGTGCCATACCGCCATAAACAAACACCTGACGCCACAGAGCCCTTATCTCGGGCAGAATATCAACAAACGATGCACCCATATCCTGCACCCTTACAAATGCCGGCACCGCATAACTGCTCGGGAATACTTTGGCCACAACTCTCAACGATTCGGGAATAGCATCTGCCGGAAACGAAACACCGCTCAGCAGCAATATAAATATCGACGACCACAACATCCACAGCAGCGAGTTCTCACGGTGCGAGAAGAGCGTTGAGAGCGTTATGGCGAGGAATATGCAGGCAAGAAGATACGGGAACACCAACGCCGCAACCGTCAGCGGAGCGCCATTCATCGGATAGTGATAGAAATGGTAGTGCAGGCTCAAAATATACGATGCCGTCAAAGCGCTTACTATAAGATAAGTCAAGGCCTTTCCAAACACCACCGGCAGCGTGGACATACGGGATTCGCCTTTAGGCGTAAGCCGCGAGTAGATATCGAACTCGCGCCATGTTCCGCCAATCATACCTATACCCAACAACAGCGTCTGCTGGATAATAAGCATAATAACTGCCGGCATAAGAAATGACCCGTACCCGAGGTAGGGATTAAAGAGGTTGTGAGACTGGTATATCACAGGCTGAGACACAGCCTCCGCCTGCGGAAGATTGATACCTTGCGCTACAAGCCGCTGAAGTTCTACCGTCGTCCCCATATCATTCAGCGCGCCGACGGTCTCCTGAAACACCTGACGGTACATCAAAAAATAACTCGCATCGCAATATACCGACACAGTAGCCTGCGTGCCATTCAACAGTTTTTTGGCATAATCTTCGGGGATATATACTATACCGTAAATCTCACGGTCGTAAAAGAGTTGTCGGGCCTCCTCCATATCTGCCGGCTCGTATGCTATATATGTATTAGGACCGGCATCAAACGACATAGCCAGTTCACGGCTCTCCGGGGTCTTGCTGTTATCCACGACTCCTATCGGCACATTCCTAAGTACCTGACTGCCATAGGCTAATCCGTACAGCGTCGAATATATAAATATCGCGAAAATCAGTATAAGCATTACTCCCTCGTCGGTGAATATTGTTTTGAACTCATTCCTCATCACCGAAGCGGTCTCTTTAAGATATAGTGATATGTACCTTTTACGTTTCATGTCAGAGCTTTCCCCAATATTTTTCATTCAGACAAAGTCTTCTCATTCGCCGCAGCAACAGCAAAGGCAGCAACTGGAACAACATCATATACCCGAGGTTCGGCAGAGCATATGCCGCCGGCGCTCCACGCATGGCGATATCCACATAGATACGCATATAAAACGTGAAGGGGAAGAGCAGACTGAAGATACGCATACCGCCGTACATCGCCATCGTCGGAAATGTAAGACCCGAAAATGTAAAGGCCAACACTGAATATCCGCCACCGAAAGAGAGCGCCAGACGAAGATTGGCAAACACAGCCACCGCAAATATGCCTATTGCCTGGTAACTCAAAACAAAGACTAATGCCGCTGCGACAAGCATGGCGAAACTGCCGTTCATAGGTGCGCCTATAATCCCGAATACGACAACATACATGGCCAGAGTCATAAAGAGCATAGAGACCGTTATGGGAATCATCTTGCCCGTAATGGCAGCCGTGATGGAGCCGCGAGCCGTTGCCAGCCACTCTCCGGCAGTTGAGTATTTAAGTTCTGTTCCAAACGCATAGACGGTGGACATGACCGTAAATATCAGCAACATCATAGCCAGCAGGCTTGGCGCGAGATAGTACGAGTAGTTCACAAACGGATTGAACAGCACATGTTTGTCAAACGACACCGGGCGCGCCATTGCCATAGCCTGACTGTAAGTCAGACCGCGAGCCTGAAGCAACTGCAACTGTACACCCGTTGAGAATGTCGTTACCGCAGTCTGAACATCCCTCGCAAGCAGTCCGTTGGTTGAGAGATTGGCTCCGGAGTTATAAAACTCCACATGGGTCTGTGAATTGCCAAGAATACTCTTCTCGAAAGAGGTCGGTATCTGCAACACGGCATAGACCTTTCCCTGCCGCATAAGTTTCATAGCCTCCTCCATATCCTGCACCTCGTACTTTATCATAGCCGTAGGAGTCTCTCCTACCATCATTTTCAACTGGCGGGAGAGCTGCGTATGGTCTTCATCGAGGACTGCAATCGGCAGGTTTTCAATATTGTTGCGGAATATCAGCGAAAAGCACGCAAACGACACCAACGGCAGAACAAACATCAGCATAAGTTGCATTTTGAACTCTGCCATGCGACGCAATTCGCGCATGAAAACCGAATATGTATTTCTTACAAACAAGTACATAAACACTTGTAATTCAACACCGGCGGAACCTAATATCGGTTATTGCAACGTATCCCAGTCCACAAGCACACTCATTCCCGGGCGTACATCCGAGATACCATCAACCGGTTTGGCCTTGACAGCAAAGGTACGGACATCGAAACCGCCCTGCGTGCGCGTGGCATTCCATGTTGCGAAATCGGCCTGGGCAGAGATAAACGTTACCTCAAACTCCACATTGCGGTCCAACGCAGGTACATAGGCAGTCATACGCGTACCAATCTTTATCTTCGGCAGCATGGTCTCCTTGATGTTGAATGTTGCCCAGACATCGGTCAAATCGAGTATGGTTACTACCGGATATCCGCTGCCGACAAGTTCGCCCTGCTCTGAAACAACCGTTGAGACTTCACCCGCAGCAGGAGAGTATACCATTGCATCCTTAAGGTAGGACTCGACCTCGCTTACCGCACCCTGTGCCTGACGCAACTGCGCCGCAGCGGCTGCCTTATCCTCCTTTCCCGCCCCCTCAAGGACCAGTTCGTACTGCGCTTTAGCGGCAGACTCACTCGCAACCATAGCGTCATAGTTGGCCCGTGCCTCATCGAGTTTCTGGGCAGGCACCACACCTTCATTGAAGAGATTCTGCACTCGTTCATACGTCTTTGTCGCCAAATCAAGACCCGCACGGGCCTGCTGCCACAGATTCATAGCAGCTTCAATCTGCTGCTTGCGTGCGCCCTGCAAAGCCTTCTCGTCCATAGCATACGCCGCGCTCTGCACCGCCTGCGCCTGTTGCAGCTTGGCGTCGAGTTCGGGTGTAGAAAGTACATACAGCAACTCGCCGCGCTCCACATGCTGACCCTGCTTGACCTTCATATCCTCTATACGACCTGCAATCTTCGACGATGCCTTGTAACTTGCACACTCAATCGTACCCTGAACGATTACATGTTTTTTCTCCTCCTGAGTAAAATACCAGCCTAAAAATACAACTGCGGCAATCACTAACACAGTTGTCATGATAATCGCCAAAATATTAATACGTTTCATATCTCTTTCGTTATTTATTTTTCATAGGTAACCGTTTTCGCACCGTCGCTGTGCATATAGATCGCAAACTCCTCGCTCACGCCTGCATTCTCAAGCAGTTTGGCAAGTGCGACATCATAGTTGTAAGCAGCCTGCATACGCTCGATACGTACCTTGGCAAGGTTGAGTTCGGCATCCACAAGGTCTGTGGAGGGACTCATTCCGGCACGAAATGCAGCCTCTTTCATACGCAGGTAATCCTCGGCGAAATTCATCGACACCTCAATCGAGGCAATCTGGTTGCGATAGTTCATCATTCTCGAATATAAACTCTCGATAAGCACGGCGATATCGCTGCCGGCCTTGTCTCGCAATATCTCGACACGGCGTGCCGTCTGACGTGCTGCCGAGTATTTGTATTCGCGATTGAGACCGTCGAAAATCTTGAAGTTTACGCCCACGCCTACAGCCCAGCGCGGAAGCATCTTGGTTACCTGGTAGTTATAGAAGGTACCGCCGCCGACAGCCACCACCTGCGGGAAGAACTCTGCACGCTGAAGACGTACATTCTGACGTGCAAGTTCAGCCTTGAGATTTACCTGATTGAGCAGCGGATTATGCTCCTCCGCAAGCCGGCAGAAATAGTCTGAATCGGCCAACTGCTCGATATAAAAGAGCGATGTTGCCGGAAGGTACTCTTCGGACGAACCGAGCGTATTGTTCAAAGCCGATTTTATTGTTTCAGCCTCCATCTGCGCGTTGAGCAGTTCGCGTTCCGCCTCGGCAACCTTGAACTCGACATAGAGCCTCTCGCTCGACGATATCATTCCGTTCTGTTCAAGTTTTAAGGCATCATCCAAATGCTTGCGCACACCGTCCACCACTTGCTTGCGAACCTCTACGACCTGCAAGGCCAATGAGTAACCGAAATAACGCTCCACAAGTTCCGAAACAAGGGCATTGCGCGTCTGCACCGACTGTTGATGAACGCTCTCCTCGTTTATGCGCGCCGCCCTGTTGGCGACATTTATCTTACCGCCAAGGAAGAGAGGCAGCGTAACACTTCCGCCGACAAAGCCGAGACTTTGCTTCTGCAACGTATATGAGAACTCCCAACTCTGTCCCATAAGAGGCCCGAGAAGACCTCCTACGGCCTGTTGCAATGCAGGGTCAAGCGACGGCAGCAACTGTCCCATACTACCCTGCACTCCGGACTTCAGATGATTGAAATCGAGGTCAAGCGAGATATCGCTGCCCAGATAGGCATAAGAACCGCCCACACTTATCACCGGCATACGCAGACCTATTGCCGCCTGCCTTTCACGACGTGCAGCCAGTTCCTCGTATTGCATAGCCTCTATCGACGGGTTGTCGGTCATTGTCATATAGAGCGCTTCGTCAAAGGAGACCAGGCGCGCAGGCTCCTGCGCAGAGACACCCAGAGCAGAAGCAACCATACAAACAGAGAACAAAAACCTTTTCATACATAACTCGATATTACAAATGAGCGTGCAAATTTATATGATTTTGTGTTTGGGTGTCCACCTAAATGCATTTTTTATGCATTTTATTTTGATTACACGCCGAAACGGTATCACTTCGACTTGTGCAGCGTTATAACGGTGATTTCGGGAGATGCGCCTATACGCATACAAGCCCCTACACAACCGATACCGTCATTGATATAGAGGCTATGCCCGTTCTGCTCATAGAGACCGCTCCAGCGACGGTAGAAGATGCGCGCAGGTGAAATCTCAATACCGGCAACGCGCACTTTTGCCTGCATACTGTGGACATGACCCGAAAGTGTCAAATCGCCGTATCCGCCCGCAATGATATTATCCCAAAGTTGCGGCAAATGCGACATGGTTATATTATATATGTGTGCAGGGACACCTTCGTATACATCCGAGATATCTACATCTTCCATATGCGCCGAATGACGCATCTCATAGAGCCGCTCCGAGAACGAAATGCCGGATAGCGAAACTGAGTCGTTGCCGCGACGTATATATACGGTCGAATCATCCGCGATACGCCACCCCATAGCCTCTATTTTATCGAGAAGCAATTCCTTGTTAAGCAGTTTCGGCAACGCGACCGTATCCTTTACATATATGCCGGTATCGTGATTGCCAATCGACGCCCACACTCCGTAAGGCGCCGTTATTCCGGAGAGCATCTTCATACGCCTATCATCGAGTTCGGTATGGCGTATACTGACAAGGTCTCCGGTGAAGATAACCATATCGGCTTTCTGTGCATTTGCAGTTTCGACAAAGGTCGCTATTTCACTGTCCGGACAGAGCATGGTGCCGATATGCAAATCCGAGAAAAGAAGTATTCTGAAGCCGTCAAAAGAGTCGGGAAGGCGCTCCGACGATATATCAACACTCTTTACCTCAATATTCTTTCTTCCGAAAAAGACTCCGTATATCGGTATGGCTGCAACTGCCGTCGCCGTCGCCACCGCCGCAATACGCACGAACTTATGGCGCCTGAATGGCAGAAACATATACCACACCATACGCGGCAATACAAATATAATATATAGAGTGTTCATCCACATCGACACGACCACCACAGCAGGCGTGTTATCCGGCAGCAGAACATTCACAAGCCATGAGAGCAGCGGAAGCGCATCGGAGAGAGTCGTAAAACCTGCATACACTCTCCGCCGCCAACCGTCGAGGTATCTGCGGCATACCCTGCGCCAGACAACGAAGTCCGTCGCAATAATCAGAACATAAACTATTATCAAAAACGCTATCACGGTCGTCAAAGATAATCAATCTTTTTGAAATTAACTCTCGGAAATTGATGTAAACAACCCACGTACTGCCATTTGGCATACAACTTGCTTAAAAGAGGATTGCGTTGAAAACAGACATACTTTATACGCAAGTTATTATAAACCAAAACATTAACAAATTATGAAAACAGTTCGACTCTTATTTGCGTCACTTCTGATGGCATCTGTCGCTTCGACCTCAACGGCACAGCACCGCCATCGTTACCACGAAGACCGTTACGAACCGACGGTCTATCTCATCTCGGTTACCGAGACAGACACGATGTCGTTGTGCAACTCGTGCCGCAATATGCAGCAGCGCACGATTACCAACAATATCGCCATGCAGCAGGCTATCGCCGACTACAACGAAACACACAGAACCGGTTTCCAGCAGGTGGAGAAGCCCCTCTTCATCTTTACCACCAACAACAATAAGTTCTCGTTAGCGTTAGGCGGTTACATCAACCTGCGCGCAAGTTACGGATTCGACGGTCTCGTCAATAACATCGACTTCGTTCCCTACGATATTCCGATTCCGGGCAACTTCGCAACGAAACAGCGTGTGAATATGGATGCCTCGACCTCGAGAGTCTACCTGAAGGCCATAATGAACTCGCGCGCACTGGGTCGCGTGGTAGTCTTCATCGACAGCGACTTCAGAGGCGGAGACGGCACTACATACACTCCCCGCGTGCGTTCTGCATACGTTATGATTAAGGGCTTCACAATGGGTCGCGACATCACCACATTCTGCGACCTTAATGCAGCACCGCAGACAATCGATTTTCGCGGTCCAAACGCGTATAACCTCCGTTTCTCGACGCTGATACGTTATGAGATTCCCTTTGCCAACAACCATCTTAAGTTCGGTGTGGCAGCAGAACTTCCTCGCGTAAGCGCCACTTACGGAGCCGGTTTCCAGCCTATACCTCAACGTATACCCGATATACCGGCATACTTCCAGGTATCGTGGGGCAAGAATCGCCAGAGCCACCTGCGTGCATCGGGCGTATTCCGTGATATGCACTACTACAACACGACTCGCAACACCACCGACAATATCATAGGTTGGGGTGTACAGGCCAGCGGTAATATCATGATAGGCCGAGTGCTGAACATCTATTTCAACGGTATCTACGGCGAGGGCATAACCCCCTACATACAGGATTTGGCAGGTTCCGGTCTCGACTTCGCGCCCAATCCCGAAAATGCAGCGCAGTTGCAGACTACGCCTATGTACGCATGGCAGGCGGCAGCCAAAATCAACCTCGCAAAAAAACTCTCGGTATCGGGTGGTTATTCGGCTGTTACGGTACGCAAAAAGAATGGCTTCTACGCAGACAACGAATACCGCTTCGGTCAGTACATCTTCGGTAATATCTTCTATAATATAACGCCGCGCTTCACCATAGCAGGCGAGTTCCTCTACGGCAAGCGCCAGAATATGAATGACGCCGAAAACCACGCCAACCGCGTGAATGTCATGGCACAGTTCAACTTCTAAACCGACGCATCCGGAGTCAGACAAAGGCCGCATCTTCTAATGCGGCCTTTGTTATAAATGCAGCGGTTCCGTAAATTCAATATGTCTGGCACAAAGATAGATAATAGTTTTCAAATCATCAACACTCATTTGGCGAAATTTCAGTATCTTTGCAGCGCAAGATTTTAATGTTATGGAATTGCATTTTACAGGACTTATAATAGCCGTTGCGACTTTTGTCATAATAGGCGTCTTTCATCCACTCGTAATCAAGGGCGAATACTATTTCGGCGTGGGCTGCTGGTGGATGTTTCTCGTGGCAGGCATCATAACGCTCGGGGCAGCGCTCGTGGTCGGAAATGTGATATGGTCTACCCTTCTCGCCATTGTCGCCGCATCTTCGTTCTGGAGCATACGCGAGTTGTACCAGCAGAGAGAGAGGGTTCGCAAGGGGTGGTTTCCCAAGAGGAATAAGAGTAGAAAATGAGAAACGTATTCGCATACTGCTTTATAGCATTGTCTGCCATTGCCTCTCTATCGTTGCTCGCACCTCTCGCAGCAACGACATCTCCACAAGAGAGCGCAACGGATATCGAAACGGCACCGCAGCCAAAACGGGCGAGGCTCCTTTTTGCCGGAGATATAATGTGTCATTACCCGCAGGTAACCGCTGCTGCACGCGGCAACGGAGAGTACGATTTTACGCCCTTCTTCGAGTATGTAAAGCCGATAATAGAGAGTGCCGACGTTGCCATAGCCAATTTCGAGACTACGGTATCGCCTGACGGACGTTATTCGGGTTACCCCGCATTCTCATCACCGGCGCAGTTGGCAGTGGCCGTCAAGGATGCCGGTTTCGACATCGCACTCACCGCCAACAACCACTGTTGCGACCGCAGCGCGCGCGGCATAAGAAGCACAATCGAGTGTATGGACTCCATCGGCATTGCACACACCGGAACATTCCGCGACAGCACCGAATATGCGGCTCTCAATCCATTGCGATTCGAGAGCAACGGCATAAAATTCGCGCTGTTGAACTACACCTACGGCACAAACGGCATCCCCGTCCCAAAAGGATATATCGTAAATCTTATAGATACGCTCGCCATAGCACGCGACTTAGAGACAGCCAAAGATGCCGACTGCCGCATAGCGGTAATGCACTGGGGTGATGAGTACAGACGCCGTCCGAACAGAGAGCAGCAGTCATTGGCCGATTTTCTGCACCGGCACGGCGCCGATATCATTATCGGAAGCCATCCGCACGTCATAGAGCCTGCCGACACATGCGGCGGCAAGTTTATAGTATACTCGTTGGGGAACTATGTATCGAATATGAGCAGCCGCTACTGCGACGGCGGCATAATGGCGCAGGTCGATATCGAGATACTCTCGGGAGAGATTGCCAAGCGCAAACTGACGCTTATCCCCGTATGGGTTAAACGCTCTGAATACAAGATACTTCCATTTGAAGTTGCCGACACTGTGGAGATGAGCGTCGGCGAGCGCAAAAGATACGAGTTGTTCCGAGCCGATACGGAGAGCCTGCTTTTCAGCGAATAGGTTATTCGATATGAGGTCCGTGTCGAACTAAACGCATAACTTAACGATTTTACATACTATTATTTTATAGACGGCGCTTGGTATCTGTTATTTTTTCGTACCTTTGTGCAGAATAATATATTGCAGTTTTATGGCAGACGAAAAGATAATTTTCTCGATGGTGGGCGTTTCGAAGGTACTGCCCAACAACAAAAAAATTCTCAACAACATCTATCTCTCATTCTTCTACGGAGCGAAAATAGGTATTATAGGTCTCAACGGCTCGGGTAAGTCCACGCTGATGAAAATCATCGCCGGCATAGACAAAAATTTCCAGGGCGAGGTGGTATTCTCACCAGGTTACTCTGTCGGTTACCTCGAGCAGGAACCGCAACTGGACAACAACAAGACCGTACGCGAGGTCGTCGAAGAGGGTTGCGCCGCAACCGTCGCCCTGCTCAAGGAGTACGAGGATATCAACATGAAGCTCTGCGAGCCGCTCGACGATGACGAAATGGCACGCCTTATAGAGCGTCAGGGTGAACTCTATGAACAGATAGACCATGTAAACGGCTGGGAACTTGACAGTGTCCTTGAGCGTGCAATGGATGCCCTGCGCTGTCCCGACCCCGACCAGTCGGTAGCCGTTCTGTCGGGAGGTGAACGACGTCGTGTCGCATTGTGCCGGCTGCTGCTGCAACAGCCCGATGTCCTGCTGCTGGACGAGCCGACCAACCACCTCGACGCCGAGAGTATCGACTGGCTCGAACAGCACTTGCAGCAATACAAGGGTACTGTCATTGCCGTAACGCACGACCGTTACTTCCTGGACAACGTTGCCGGGTGGATTCTCGAACTTGACCGAGGCGAGGGTATTCCATGGAAAGGCAACTACTCCGGATGGCTCGACCAGAAGACAAAACGTTTGGCGCAGGAGGAGAAACAGGAGAGCAAACGCCGCAAGACACTCGAAAGAGAGTTGGAGTGGGTGCGCATGTCCCCATCGGGTCGTCGCGCAAAGAGCAAGGCTCGTCTTTCGGCTTACGACAAGATGCTCAACGAGGATGTGAAAGAGCGCGAGGAAAAACTCGAGATATTTATACCCAACGGTCCTCGTTTGGGCGATGTCGTTATAGAGGCACACGACGTAACGAAGGCCTTTGGCGACAGAGTGCTGTACGAGGGACTTAACTTCAAGTTGCCGCCTGCGGGTATTGTGGGAGTAATCGGGGCCAACGGCACGGGAAAGACCACTCTGTTTCGTATGATTATGGGACTTGAGGAGCCTACGTCGGGAACCTTTACCGTCGGGCAGACCGTAAAGTTGGCATACGTAGACCAGCAGCACAAATCCATAGACCCCGAGAAGACCGTATATCAGGTTATATCGCAGAACAGCGACCTTATAACGCTCGGTAACCGTCAGATACCCTCCCGCGCATACGTCGCACGCTTCAACTTCAGCGGTTCGGACCAGGAGAAAAAGTGCGGCAATCTCTCGGGCGGCGAGCGCAACCGCCTGCACCTGGCACTCGCTCTCAAGGAGGAAGGCAACGTACTCCTATTGGACGAGCCGACAAACGATATCGACGTAAATACACTGCGCGCACTCGAGGAGGGTCTGGAACACTTTGCAGGCTGCGCCGTCGTAATCTCGCACGACCGCTGGTTCCTCGACCGTATTGCAACACATATTCTCTCATTTGAGGGCGACTCGAAGGTGGTCTTCTACGAGGGTTCGTACAGCGAATACGAGGAGTGGAAAAAGGCACAGGGCATGGATACCGCTCCGCACAGGATAAAATACAGAAAATTAATGGAATAGAGATATGCAAAAGCCATCAGTCCCCAAAGGCACGCGCGACTTCTCACCCGTTGAGATGAATCGCCGTCAGTATATATTCGACACCGTGAAAGAGGTATTCCGCCTCTACGGTTTCTCTCCGCTTGAAACGCCTGCAATGGAGAATCTCTCCACCCTGCTCGGCAAGTACGGCGACGAGGGAGACAAACTTCTGTTTAAGATTCTCAACTCGGGCGACTACGGCGCAGGACTTGACGATGAGGAGGTACGTTCGGCATCGAAGATTTGCGAAAAAGGATTGCGATACGATTTGACAGTTCCCTTTGCCCGTTACGTCGTACAGCATCAGAACGAGATTGTATTTCCTTTCAAGCGCTATCAGATACAGCCAGTGTGGCGTGCCGACAGACCGCAGAAGGGACGTTATCGGGAGTTCTACCAGTGCGATGTCGATATAATCGGTTCGCGTTCACTGCTTGGCGAAGTCGAGTTGGTGAAAATAGTGGCTGATGTCTTTGCACGCCTCGGCATTAAAGTCGTACTTAAGATAAATAACCGTAAAATACTATATGGTATTGCTGAGACTATCGGTCATGCAGATAAAATGACCGATATCACGGTTGCGATAGACAAACTTGAGAAGATAGGCGCCGAGAACGTTAATGCAGAACTTCGTGAGCGTGGTATCGATGACAAGGCCATAGCAATGCTTCAACCTATACTTGAGTTGGCTGGCGACAACATGACCAAACTAAACAAACTGGAGTCTATACTCGCAGGCTCGGAGACAGGACTTGCAGGTATAGACGAGATGCGCACTCTATTCGGTTACATGGCCGATTCGGGCATTGACCTGAGTACCGAGTTAGACCTCTCGCTGGCACGAGGATTGAACTACTATACAGGCGCCATCTTCGAGGTTAAAGCGTGCGACTACGCCATAGGTTCCATCTGCGGCGGCGGTCGTTACGACAACCTTACCGGTATATTCGGACTTCCCGATGTATCGGGTGTAGGCATATCATTCGGGGCCGACCGCATATACGATGTCCTGTCGGGATTGGAGTTGTTCCCCGAAGATGTAGACTGCTCGACACGACTGCTCTTTATGAATATGGGCGGCGAGGAGGAAAAGGCATCGCTGACACTGCTGTCGCAGGTGCGCAAGACCGGAATACCCGCCGAGATATATCCCGAAAATGCAAAGATGAAGAAGCAGATGGAGTATGCCAACCGTCGTGCCATCCCCTTTGTCGCAATCATCGGCAGCCGCGAACTTGAACAACGCCGTGCAACCGTCAAGAATATGCGCACGGGTGAGCAGTGCGATGTTCCTTTTGAGAGTGTGCCGGAGTTCGTAAAGCAATAAAGAGCAATAAAGAGTTGACAAACACCGTACAACCATGACGAGGTTTCTCACTATTCTCTCCTTCATTATCATCCTTGCGGCAGCACCTGCGCAGGCAGAAACGCAGTCCCCACAGACGACAGGCAAGGAGGAGAGCGGCAGAGATTCCAATCTCTACAAGCGGAGACTGTTGAGTTTTATGAACTACCTTGAGCGGTTGTACGTAGACCCGATTGACCTCGATTCACTTACAGCGAATGTAATTGAAAAATTTCTGGAAGAACTCGACCCGCACTCATTATACATACCGGCATCCGAACTCCGAAGCGTACAGGAGAACCTGAACGGAGAGTTCAGCGGCGTAGGCATTGAGTTCAATATACGCCATGATACCGTCAGAGTAGTAAATGTCATTGCAGGAGCGCCGGCAGAGCGTGCAGGGCTTCGACCGAATGACCGCATACTCACCATAGACGGCGGGAGTGCCATAGGGATGACGCGCGGCGATGTGCAGAGCAAACTGCGCGGCAAAAGAGGTTCAACCGTTACGGTCGGCATAAAACGCAGCGGGACAGAAGAGATAAACGAATACATCATAACGCGCGACAATATACCACTCAAGACCGTAGATGCAGCATATACAGTAGACGACGGAGTCGGCTACATAAAGGTCAACAGATTCGGGCATACGACGATGAACGAATTCAGAAAGGCGTATAACTCTTTGGGGAGAGGCGTCAAAGCACTCATACTCGACCTGCGTGGCAATGGCGGCGGAGTTATGGAACAGGCAATAGAGATGGCAGAGTTCTTTCTACCTGCCGGCAGAGCCATAGTATCTACCGACGGGCGCGCCGTAGGAGAGCAGGTATTCAGTTCACGCAAAAAAGGCGCATTCACAGGCGGCAAGGTCGTTGTCCTGATTGACGGCAGTTCAGCATCGGCAAGCGAGATAGTTACAGGTGCGCTTCAGGATTGGGACAGAGCCGTAGTCATAGGCACGCCGAGTTTCGGCAAAGGGCTTGTGCAACGGCAGTTGTTACTGCCCGACAGTTCTGCCGTACGCATAACGACAGCACGCTACCACACCCCTTCGGGACGTGTCATTCAACGCCCGTATGAGAACGGAAAACGCGACGAATACTACAAAATGCGGCGGGACAGACGTCTGTACGACGAGGCAGCCGACTCACTCAACCGACCCGTTTACAAGACACTTGTCAGCGGACGCACCGTCTACGGAGGAGGAGGAATCACACCTGACATCATAGTCGAAAGTGATACGACATCCATAACTCCATACATCATAAAACTTGTCTCGAAAGGGATTCTCGCAGACTGTTTCCACTCTTATCTCGACACCAAACTCAATATGCTTAAGAGCAGGTATCGAACATTCGACGATTTTAATTCTGACTACAATATTACAGATGAGGTATTCGACAGTATACGCGAGGCAGGCAATGCCAAAGAGATAACCGCCACCGATGATGAATATATTGATTCAAAGAGATATATACAGAGTTACTTCAAGGCGAATACAGCACGCATGCTCTTTGGAGATACGGCTCTTTACCGCGTTCTTAACAGCAGCGGAGACCCTGTATTCGACAAGGCGGCAGAGGTAATAAACAACTGGTCCGAACTCGGAGAGCCGCTTTTGTCTGCTCCTGTCGAATAGGTTTTCAGCAGTTCCGGTTCAGTTCGATTCAGTTCGATTCAGTTCAGTTCAGTTCGGTTCGATTCGGTTCAATACAACTCAATGCATCAATACAACAAGAGAGGACAGATAACAACCTGTCCTCTCTCTTTGTTTCAAAGGTTTGTCTCAGACACTCCAACTAAAGAAGTGCGTCGATTTTAGCCTTAAGGGCATCCTTGGTGATTGCGCCTACGTGCTTGTCCACCTGCTCGCCATTCTTAATGAAGACCAACGTGGGAATGTTGCGTACACGGTACTGAGCCGCAATCTCATCATTAGAATCCACATCGCACTTGGTAACAACGACCTTTCCCTCGTATTCGGCAGCCAACTCCTCCACAATGGGAGCAATCATACGGCACGGACCGCACCATTCTGCCCAGAAATCGATAACGACAGGCTTGCCCGAAGCAAGAACCTCCTGATAATTTTCATTGGTAATCTGCATTGCCATAGTAATAATATTTAACGGTTTATGATATTGTGTATTTTATCTCGTTCTCATCCAAAAAATCTATCAACTCCGTCGTAAGGTCTACCCTGTACTTACGTGAATACATATTCAATACCACAGACACTGGGCCGTCATAGACATTTATATGCAGAGCCGTTTTTCCTTTATTTTTTTTGACCACCGTCGTGAGGTTTGCCGTCAGACTCTCCGTAACCTCCTCCAAAGGCAGTTTAATATGCAGCTCTTTTATCGACTCACGCACCTCCGACAACGTCGATATGGAGTTTATCTTGAACTCCAACGTGGGAGTATTGCTATATGGACGCTGCTGAACCTTGCCTCGCAGCATAAGGAAGTAGTCGGGATAGATATATGGTCTGTACGTCTCGAAATCCTTTGTAAAGAGTATAAACTCATGCTGTCCCGTATAATCCTCAAGCGTAAATTTACCGTAATACCGGCCATCCTTGGTCTGCAAAGTCTTGACATCGACAACTATTCCGGCAACCGTAACATCCTGTCCCTGCATAGAATCGAGTTTATCAAGGACGGATACCTGGTAGTTGCACATATTATTCAGAATAATCGAATACTCATCCAACGGATGCGACGAGAGATAAAGACCTATCATCTCACGCTCACGGTTGAGTACCTGAAGACGGTTCCACTCGGCACATACAGGCAACGTTGGCGGCTGAATATCGGCGCTGCCGCTGTCTCCGCCGAAAAGGCTTTGCTGTGAGTTCTGACGCTCCATCTGCACATACTGACCATACTTCATCAACTGCTCCAGGAACACGGGGCCTTCGGGGTCTCTTGTATCGGGAGCGAACAACTTGCTGCGATGGAAATCCATAATGGAGTCGAAGCACCCCGCCAGACCCATACTCTCAAGGCACTTGCGGTTCACTATCGCAAAATTGACACGCTCTACAAAGTCGAAGATGCTTTTGAACGGACCATTCTTCCCTCTCTCCTCGATTATGGAGCGTACAGCGGCTTCACCGACACCTTTAATTGCCGCCAGACCGAAGCGCACATCTCCTGCCGCATTTGACGAGAAGTCCTTTACAGACTCGTTGATATCGGGACCAAGCACATGTATACCCATATGCTTGCACTCGGTAATATATGCCGTTATAGTCTTTATATCGTTAAGGTTACGGCTCAAAAGCGCCGCCATATACTCCGACGGGAAGTTTGCCTTGAGATATGCCGTCTGGTACGACACCCACGAGTAGCAGGTGGCGTGCGACTTGTTGAACGCATAGGAGGCGAACTTCTCCCAATCGCCCCAAATCTTCTCCAGTACCTTTGCATCGTGTCCGTTGGCCTGACCTCCGGCAATAAACTTTGGTTTCAGTTCGTCCAGTTTGGACTTAATCTTTTTACCCATCGCCTTACGCAGGGTATCGGACTCGCCGCGCGTGAAGTTGCCCAACAGACGCGAGAGAAGCATGACCTGCTCCTGGTATACCGTAATGCCATAGGTATCTTTAAGATACTTTTCCATCACGGGTATATCGTACACAATGGCACTGCGGCCGTGTTTGCGGTTGATGAAGTCAGGTATGTAGTCCATAGGCCCGGGACGGTAGAGAGCATTCATCGCTATCAAATCCTCAAAGACCGTCGGCTTCAACTCTCGCAGATACTTCTGCATACCCGCCGACTCGAACTGGAATGTTCCGATTGTACGGCCTTCGCTGTAAAGTTTGTATGTTGCAGGGTCATCTATCGGGATATTGTCTATGTCGATGGTTATTCCCTGTCTGTCCTTTATGTTCTTTACCGCCTCACGGATTATGGAGAGGTTCTTCAATCCGAGGAAGTCCATCTTTATCAGACCCGTATCCTCAATAACAGACCCTTCGTACTGCGTTACAAGTATCTTTTGTCCCGTCTCCTTGTCGTCAGCCGTACTTACCGGCACCCAATCCGTTATATCATCGCGGCATATAATCGTACCGCAGGCATGGACTCCCGTATTGCGCACATTACCCTCAAGCATACGAGCAAACTTAATCGTATCGCGAAGAACCGGATTGTCCGACTGCTCGGCGGCCTGCAACTGCGGCTCGTACTCTATCGCATTCTTGAGATTGACTTTTTTGTCGGGTATCTTGTCAGGCACAAGTTTGCACAGACGGTCAGATTCGGACAAAGGCAGTTTCTGTACACGGGCGACATCCTTTATTGCCAGTTTGGCTGCCATCGTACCGTAGGTTATAATATGCGCGACCTTCTCCTTGCCGTATTTTTCCGTTACCCAGTTAAGCACACGACCTCTGCCGTCATCGTCGAAGTCTATGTCGATATCGGGCAGCGAGATACGGTCGGGATTAAGGAATCGTTCAAACAGCAGGTCGTACGCTATCGGGTCTATCTGTGTGATACCCAAGCAATAAGCCACAGCCGAACCGGCAGCCGAACCTCGTCCAGGGCCTACCGCCACGTCCAGTTCCTCACGCGCCGCACGGATAAAATCCTGCACAATGAGGAAGTAGCCCGGGAAACCCATCGTCTTCATCACGTGCAACTCAAACCGCAGACGTTCCGTAATCTCGTCGGACAAGGGTACAGGGTAGCGCTTTGCGGCTCCGTCCATCGTGAGTTTGGCGAGATAGTCCGCTTCCAACTTTATACGGTAGAGTTTGTCGTAGCCGCCGAGTTTGGATATCTTCTTTTCAGCCTCGGCCTGCTCCATAACCACATTGCCGTTCTCATCGCGCGTAAACTCGTCGAAGAGGTCCTGCTCCGTATACTTCTGTCTGTACTGCTCCTCCGTTCCGAACTCTTCGGGTATAGCAAACGTAGGCATTATCGGTGCGTGGTCTATCGAATAGAACTCCACCTTGTCGCATATCCGAACAGTATTTGTCATAGCCTCCGGCACATCGCCGAAGATATTCTCCATCTCGTCGCGCGTCTTCAACCACTCCTGCTTTGAGTAGAGCATACGCTTCGGGTCGTCCAAATCCTTACCCGTAGAGAGGCATATAAGGCGGTCGTGAGCCTCGGCATTATCCTCGTTTATAAAATGTACATCATTGGTGCAGACAAGACCTATATTATGCTTGCGCGACAACTCTATCAGATGACGATTGACCTCAACCTGCATAGGGTATGCCTCGTGGTTGGCTCTTTCGACAGTCGCCTTATGCAGTTGCAACTCTAAAAAATAGTCATCGCCAAAGATTTTTTTATGCCACAAAACAGCCTTTTCGGCCGCTTCCAAATCGCCTTTCGTTATCAGTTTCGGGATTTCGCCTCCGAGGCAGGCCGAGCAGCATATAAGCCCTTCGTGATACTTTTCGAGTTCGGCGTGGTCTGTTCGGGGACGCATATAGAAGCCCTCCGTCCACGCCTTGGATACTATCTTTATAAGATTGTGATAACCCTTGAGATTCTTCGCAAGCAGAATAAGGTGGTAACCGCTCTGGTCCTCTTTGCCCTCCTTGAACGCCAATCCCCGACGAGCCACATAGACCTCGCAGCCGATAATGGGCTTGAACTCGGGACGAGCCTCAAGTTCCTCGAGCCTCTTACGCTCCGCATTGAGTTTCTCCTCATTCTCCGGATGCTGCTCAAGCCCCTGCTCAAGTTCCGCAACAAGAGCCTTCTGCCCCTTGATATTGTCGCGGTGTTTGCCGTTTACCTTTTTGACGTAATTGTAGAACTCCTTGACTCCGAACATATTTCCGTGGTCGGTCAGGGCTATGCCGCGCTGGCCGTCCGCAATAGCCTTGTCCACAAGGCCTGCTATACTCGCCTGACCGTCCAGAATCGAGTATTGTGAATGCACGTGGAGATGTACGAAGTCTGACATTGTATTACCGTAATTGTTCTTTTTTAATAGTTCCTGTGCCATATTTGTCGTCTTTTTTGTTTCTGACGGCAAAGGTAGCAGCGCCATATGCCAAATTGCAGCATTATTTCACAGACAAATATACCATTTTTTAGTTTATTTATACGGCAAGACTATTGCTATTTATCAACAAAATTTTTTACCTTTATATAACAAAGAGACAAACGACGAAAATTATAATACCGATTACTATGAACGACACCGTATTAGTGGTATTGTCGGAGTACAACACCGCATTTGAGGCCGAAGTGGCGAAATCGCTTCTCAGCAGCGCAGGTATCTACTGCGAGATTGAAAATGAGATTATGTCATCGCTCTACCCTACGGGCGTAATACCGAGCAAACTCCTTGTTCGTGAGGAAGATGCAGACCAGGCGCGAAAACTGCTCAATCAACGCTGACCGGAGTTCCATACCCTCCATGAGGCTTCGGCCTGCGCGACGAACATCTCTTCGCCGCCGATGATGCGTGCGCCACGCCTTTGACCATGCCTGAGAAAGAGCGTCTGCGGCGGATTATAGACAGCATCAAAGAGAAAATGACCCTCGCCTACCGCCTCATAGGGTATAGCAGGAGCCTCATCCACTCTCGGATACATACCTGCCGGCGTAGCATTGACTATAAGTTTATGTCTGCGCACGGCACTCTCCGTAAGTTCATCATAAGTCATATCGCCCCTGCCTGCCGTGCGTGATACCATAGCCGAGGCTATACCCCGCTCACGCAGCACATATCTCACGGCAACGGCGGCTCCTCCCGTACCCAGAACAAGCGCCCGTTCGACCTCAGTGCCGTCCAACAGCAAATCAAGCGTATGGCGTATGCCCTCGATATCGGTATTATAGCCCACACGCCGCCCATCTCTGCACGCCACGCAATTAACGGCTCCCACACTCTCCGCCTCAGCAGAGAGAGCATCCAAAAACGGCATTATCGACCGCTTGTAAGGTATCGTAACATTAAATCCGGCCATATCCGCCGGCAGCGACTCCACCCCGCTCACATCGCTCAACGCATAGAGGCGATACTCTGCGTCGATGCTCTCCTCCCGAAACTTTTTGTTAAAATAGTCTGCCGAGCGGGAGTGTCCCAACGGATTTCCTATAAGACCGTACAGCCGCATCAGAAGAGTTTGCTTATAATAAAGAAGGAGCCTATGAGCAGCACCGTAAAGGCTATTGCAAGCCAGTTGAAATATTTGTCGATGAACCTTTTGACAGGCGCTCCGTATCTCCATATAAGTCCGGCGATAAGGAAGAAACGCAATCCGCGCGACACTATCGAGGCGATGAAGAACATCGTTATATTGACATTGAACAGGCCGCTCGAGATAGTAAACAACTTGTATGGCAGCGGTGTAAATCCCGCCGTGAAGACTATCCAAAAGTCATATTTGTTATAGAGGTCGGACATATTCTCAAAACCCTCCTTTGAGAACACGTGGTTGAAGAAGAACTCCGCCAAAGCGGTATACTCGCCACCCGCAGTCCGCCACATAAAGTGGCCGATGCAGTATCCCAACGCAGCACCGGCAATAGAGCCGGCAAGACATATCGCTGCATATCTGAACGACCTGGAAGTCGAACCGAGGCACAAGGCAATAAGCAACACATCGGGCGGCACCGGAAAGAAAGTCGATTCGGCCATAGCAAATAGGAACAGAGCCAAACCGCCCCACCTGCTGTCGCCCCACGAAAGCATCCAGTTGTATAATCTTTTCGCTATATTCATACTCTCCTGTTTCCTGTAAATCACACGACAAAGATACAACTTTTTTCCATTGCAAAGGCTATCGATTTAATAGTGAACTATCGCAGACAAAAAGCACGTCCCGAAGGACGTGCCGGCAGCATATTGCGCTGATTACTTTAACGGAATGGCGGTTCTGCCGCTACTTCCGCGATTTACGCTATTTACGCTATTTACGCGATTTTCTCTACTTCCGCTCCTCGATTAACGAAAGGCTTCGTTGAATAAAATCCGAAAGTTCTTTGCCCCTTAACAAACCGTTGGACAGGAGAGCCAAATCGACTATCTGTCCCACGCGGCTGCTGGACTTGCCGAGAGATTTAAGTTTCTCATCCCTCTCTGTGCGCAGGGTCAGAATCTTTTTCGACAACTCGGTACGGTATTCCTCGTCCGCCTTGGCAGAATTTTCATCGTGATTATCTTTATTGTCGCCTTTCGAGGCACTCTCTTTCTCATCGAGGCGCTTCTCTTCGGCGAGAGCCGACTCTATATTTCGGGTTATGGTTTTAAGGTCATCGCCATAGCCTTTTTCAACCTCAGCGAGGATATCGGCAACAATGGGATGATTGCCATTGACCACCATCGTATAACTGTCGGGCATCTCACCGTAGAGGTGGCTCATACCTCCTCCGGCAGCCGACATCTCCTTCATGCGGCGCATAAACTCGTTCTGCGTCATCACCACCGGTGCAGCCTCGGGACTCATCGCCTCGAAGACGACATTGCATCGGAGTTTTTCGTCCTGCGGTATGCAACTCTCGAATACGGGACGCAGGATATCCTGCTGCGCAGCACTGAGCGACATCTTCATCGGCTCGTTCTTGCGTATCAGGTTATCGACGACATCGCTGTCGACACGAACAAAGCGCACATCGCTGTTTTTCGACTCATACCAGTTGATATAGTGGCTGTCCAACTGTCCGTTCATCTCGAGAACATCGTAGCCTTTGGCTTGCGCCGAGGCGAGGAACGAGTGTTTGCCAACGGGGTCATCGACATAGAGAAGTATCACCTTATTATCCTTGTCGGTTTGGTTGTCGCTTACCTTGGAGAGATACTCTTTGGGAGTATAGTATTTGCCGTCGACGCTTTTGAGGAGCATAAAATCCTGCGCCTTCTCGGCGAACTTCTCGTCGGTCAGGATTCCGTACTGGATAAATATCTTCAGGTCGTCCCACTTGCTTTCATACTCCTCGCGCATCGATGTAAAGAGTTCACCAAGGCGGTCTGCAACCTTGCGCGTAATATAGTTCGATATCTTCTTTACGTTGGAATCGCTCTGAAGATAACTGCGCGATACGTTGAGAGGAATATCGGGAGAGTCGATTACTCCGTGCAGCAGTGTAAGGTATTCGGGTACTATGCCCTCTACCTGGTCGGTAACGTATACCTGATTGGAGTATAGTTGTATGCGGTTCTTCTGTATCTCGAAATTATTGTGAATCTTGGGGAAATATAGTATACCCGTAAGCGTGAACGGATAGTCTATATTGAGATGAATATAGAATAGCGGGTCATCGCTCATCGGATAGAGAGCGTGGTAGAACTCCTTGTACTGCTCCTCGGTGATTTCGGCCGGTTTGCGTGTCCAGAGAGGCTGCGTGTCATTCACAATCTTATCCTCGTCGGTATCGACATATTTGCCATCTTTCCACTCCTGTTTCTTGCCGAAAGCAACAGGCACAGGCAGGAAACGGCAATATTTCTTAAGAAGTTCTTCGATTTTAGACGGCTCGGCGTACTCCATACAATCCTCGGCGATATGAAGTACGATGGATGTACCTCGGTCGCGCTGCTCGTCCGTCTCCTCCATCTCGAACTCGGGCGACCCGTTGCAACTCCAATGAACGGTGCGTGAATCATCCTTGTATGAGCGGGTGAATATTTCCACCCTGTCGGAGACCATAAACGCAGAGTAGAATCCCAGGCCGAAATGGCCTATTATAGTCTGGTTCTTATATTTGTCGAGGAACTCCTCGGCACTTGAGAATGCGATTTGGTTGATATATTTATCCACCTCCTCGGCAGTCATGCCTATACCTCTGTCTGTTACGGTAAGTGTTTTGGCATCTTTGTCTACCGCCACACGGATAGTCAAATCGCCGAGTTCACCGTGCGCCACGCCCGACGATGAGAGCGTCTTCAACTTCTGTGTCGCATCCACAGCATTGGAGACCAACTCACGCAGGAATATTTCGTGGTCGGAGTAGAGAAATTTTTTGATGACGGGGAAGATGTTTTCGGTTGTAACCCCTATTTTTCCGCTTTTCATATTTAGAGTATTTTTATTTAGTTTCTTCTGTTTGCAGTGTACCGTTTGCATTTGTACACTGCCCGGACAAAAGGTGTGCCGAGGCAGTTCTTTATGACAATATGTCAGATTTTGTCGCTTATATCGCCCGAAATAGAAGAAAATTACTCCTCTCCCACGCCATTTGCCGCCAACAAATCCACAAACCACTGCGGAGCGCGGCAGGGACACATCGACTCCTTACGCAGGAATCCCAAAACAGTGCAACCCGTATTTAGCAACTCGCCCTTGGAGTTGTAGACCTCGTAGTGAACCGTGAACTTAACCTTGGGCAAATCCTTGATTATAACCCTTACCGTAAGTTCATCGTCATAGAATGCCGGACGACGGTAGTCGGAATCGACGTGAAGTATCGGCATAAGAACGCCGTCCGCTTCCATCTTGGCATACGAGACACCGTACTCACGCATAAACGAGGAGCGGGCCTCCTCATAGTAGCAAATGTAGTTTGAGTGATGGACTAATCCCATCTGGTCGGTATGCTTGTACCATACCCTTATCTTTACATCACAAGTCAGCATATTTAACACCTATATTTATATATACTCTCTCATCTCTTCCGGTCGGAATATCGGCAGTTACTACTCCATCATCCGATATGCAGACAGTGCATTTACAGCCGTTTATAACGGCGCGGTATCTGCCTGCCGGTGGCAGTAATTTGTATTGAGGGTCATCGGAGACCACTCTGCCGCTGCCGTCAGCACTCCCTGCAAAGATATAATCACGTCCGAGCATACATCTTGCTCTCGCCATATCTCCGCCGGCAATAACCTGCCGCAGAATGGTGGAACTGACCTTTTCATCACCTATAAACTGCTGCTCCACCTCAACAACCTCTGGCCACAGCGGTTGGTGCGATGAGGAGAGATAAGCGTAGTCGCCCTGCTTATCCCGTCCGAAACGGTGATTGAATCCGACGACAAGCGTTCCTATTCCGCAGGCGACTATATAATCCGAGATAAATGCCTGCGGAGACAACCGGCTGAACTCCTCGGTGAACGGGATAAAGACTATATTATCTATACCCTCCGCCTCAAGCAGCACAGCCTTTTCCGCAGTCGTATTAAGCAATTTCAACCCCTCGGCACAGCGCAGTGTTATACGCGGATGAGGTTCAAAGGTATATACCACGCTCTCGACGCCTTGCATCGCCGCACGGCGCCTAACCTCGGCAAGCAGCGCCCTGTGTCCGCAATGCACGCCGTCAAAAGAGCCGAGAGTTGCCACACCGCGTTCAAAGCGAGGCTTGTCGCCTAATCCATGATAGATTTTCATACCCGCATAGTTCAGTTGCCTGCACCCTCCTCGCAATCTTCGCCCTCCTTGACAAAGTAGGCGACCTTTTCGAGAATGGTAGTGATATCGTAATTCTCCACGACGATACCTTGAGGAAAATTGAGCGGCGCAGAGGTGAAGTTTAGCACTCCCTTTATACCGGCATTGATAATAGGCACAACAAGGTGCGACGCCACAGCCGTAGGCGATGAGACAATTACGATGCTGACATCATTGTTTGCGACAACCTCCTCGAAGCGGTCCATATGATAGCACGGTATATCGTCAATCGTATGGTCAACCTTTGCAGGGTCGATATCGAATGCGACTGTGATACGCAGTTTCAATCCACGACCGTTGAAATAGCGCGTTATGGCCTGACCGAGGTGTCCCATACCTATAACGCCTATATTCATCGTATTGCGGCTGTCGAGGATATCGTTTATAAACTCAATAAGCACCTTTACATCGTAGCCTTTTTTCGTATCGCTCGAGAAACCGATAAGCATAAGGTCTCGCCGTACCTGTACGGCCGTTATACCGTGTATGCCGGCCAGAACGTGAGAGAAGATATGGGTTATACCCTGCCTGTGGCACGAGAGCAGCGTGCGGCGATACTCACTCAGACGCTCGACAGTCTTTTCCGGAATGGTATTTCTCACATTGGCCATATCAGCACCCTACTCCACCTCTATTGTGTAGTTGTCCTTATAGTTTGTACGCATCCACTCGCGGTTTACGACGGAGGCGCCGTTCTCTCCTCTGCCGAACGTATATCCCGTCTGGAGCGGCACATAACGCATTCCCTCGAGACCGTTCTCTATATCGCCGTACATAGCCTTGCCGAAGATTACGGCAGCATCATAGCCGCGATATGCGTATGGTGTCGGCAGCATATCGAACTCCGAAATATACTCCTCGTCAAACGCCCTTACACGCTCATTATCCCTGTTTGCCGTATATGATGAGAGAAAGACGACTCTGCCGTTGAAGAAGACAGCCCTGTCCAGACTCGAAGATTTAGTCCACTTGGGATTGCCCAGAACCACAAAATCCGACATCGTGCGTTCGCGCGTTTTCAGCGATATCTCCGCCGAAGCGATGGCAGCCATTGCACGGTCCACCTCCGCCTCACGGTCGGACATAATGACAAAGACCTTACGCGACTTGCCGCGCAAAAGGCTTACCATATCGTCCGACACAGATACTTTGGTTACTTTAAGTCCATGTGCCGGAGAGGCATCGTTATCACGCGCCGCACGCGACAGTGCATGACGATGCTTGTCTATGACAGACAGCACCTCGCGTTCAAACTCCTTGTCCGCCGACTGTCCATACACAAGCACTATCTCACAACTGCCGTCAAAGAGTCCTGCCACCTTGTCATATTTTGCACTCTGCCTTGGCGGCATCTGAAACAGCACACGGCTGTCTGTATCGACAAGCGACGCCAACGGCGACACGAGAGGTATATGGTTCTGTTCGGCAAACGGCACCACTGAAGCAATGGTATTCTCATATACGGGACCTATAATTATATCCGGACGCTGCACGGTAAACATCCCGTAGACGATATTCGTTACGACATCCGGGTCCTGCTCCGTATCGTAGAGAGAAACATCGGCAGATATACCATCACTCTTGAGTTGCTGCAATCCGAGGAGGAATCCGCGATAGAAATCGACGAAGTTGGAATTTACAGCGCCGTTGCGCGACAGAGGCAGCATAAGAGCCATATGCACCGGCCTGTACGGCTTGACAGCCTGAAAATAGACCGCTTCACGCATCTGCCACGAAAGGTCATCCGACTCCTCATCCGCGACGTCATACGAGTACTCATTCGCAACATCATCCCTTATGTCAGAGTCAGACATCATTTCAGGCTGCTTGTCGATTGGTACTATAACCTTTTGCGCATTACCGTTTTTTCGGGTAGTATTCCCTGCAATTTCGGGCAATTTTATAATATCGCCGGCACGCAATACTCCCGACATAGCATTCATGGCGATGATTTCATCAGGCGTCGTGTTATGGGTTCCGGCAAGCGAGTAGAGAGTATCGCCCTCACGGACTACATAGTATATATACCCATCGGGAGCCGTTAAATTGAGATTGTCGCGATATTGCTCCGGTTCGGCAACATGTTGCGACTCTCCGGCTGCACCCATAGCAGACTTGCGTATATAGAGTTTTGCGCCGACAGGCACCTGCGCAGGTGCAATATCGGGGTTATCCTCCATAAGCGTTCCGACAGAGACGGAATATGTGCGCGAAATGGAGTAGAGCGTCTCTCCGGCACTCACGGTATGTATCTTGTAATCGCGACGGCGTCTGGTATCCTCCTGACCTCCGTCCTTAACGACAGGAATCTTTAAGGTCGCATCCACCCTCAGCCCGTCCGCAACGGTCGGATTGTATTTAACGATATCCTCAACCTCCACACCGTAGCGTC
>JAFLRT010000002.1 GCA_022511295.1 Alistipes sp.
CTTCTGCACCTCGGGCAGAGTAAATTCAACACAGTGGTCTTCATCGATCTTGATAAAATCACAGGCCGGCGAGAAAGCGTTGTAAGAGAAACTATTGCCCTCTTTCTCCTTGAAATTATTAAAAGAGAATGAAGCCTGTTTGCCGTTATAGAGAACCGAACACTCGTCGGAGTCGTAGGTATCATATGTATCGGTTTGCTCGTCGTACTCGATAAGTGTAAGCGTTTCGCCTTCGTTCTCCCACAATACGGGGTATTTGCCGTCGGTAAGTTGGCCAATCACGACACGTGTTTCATCATCGTCGGATGTGGTATTGACTGTAAGGCGCTTGGTCCTTACAGGCGTGTCGGGGGTTAAGCCTTCGTCGTCTACATTGCTGCACGCAGTCGTAGCAAACAGCGCAGCAATAAAAAGCAGGGGTTTGTAAATAGACTTCATAGTAATTATTGTGTTTTTGTGATTTATTGTCGGGGTTTTCGTCGTTTTCGTCGTTTTCGTCGTTTTGGTTCGTTTGGTTCGTTTGGTTCGTTTTGGCGTTTTCGTTCTGTTTGGTTCTGTTTGGTCCGTTTTCGTCGTCTTGCCCGGTCTGTTTTGTTCTGTTTGGTTCTGTTTTCGTCGTCTTGCCCGGTCCGTTTTGTTCTGTTTGGTCTGTTTGGTTCTGTTTGGCCCGTTTTCGTCGTCTTGCCCGGTCTGTTTTGTGGCCCCTTTAGTAGGTTCCGTAGTCTGTTTCGGTTAGGTCGGGTATATCGATAGTGGAACTTAGCGCAAAACCGCGCTCGGTTACGACGTCGATAATCGCAACCTCGGGCGAGCGATAGTTATCGCAGATTGTTGCCGGTCTGTTGTAGTTCATCTCTTTGTGATTTATGATTATATACGATGTATGCCCCAAAAATGCGTGCTTTCGCTGCGTTCGCTGCGTTCGTTGCGTTCGTTGCTTTCGCGCTGATTGCGGTCGCCGTCTTCGTGCC
Source organism: Alistipes sp. (assembly GCA_022511295.1). GTDB lineage: Bacteria > Bacteroidota > Bacteroidia > Bacteroidales > Rikenellaceae > Alistipes. Next base: position 972 of record JAFLRT010000002.1, read on the forward strand.
GGTTTTCGCGCCGACGTTGCTTGCCTCGGTTGTGTGTGCCGCCCCAAAAATGCGTGCTTTCGTTGCTTTTGCTGCGTTCGTTGCTTTCGCGCTGATTGTGGTCGCCGTCTTCGTGCCGGTTTTCACGCCGGTTTTCGCACCTGCCCAAAAAAATTGCGCCCCGTTGCCCGCGAGGGTCGGAGTGTTATGCGTGGGGTGTGTATAAAGGTCGGGAATTATATGCACTCGAGCGTCGTAAAACACTATTCCCGAGCGGATTCCGCTTTGAGCGAACATCTTGTGTTGGTACTTTGGGCTGAACACGATGCAAAATTACGTTTTTTTGACATTGTGCCGGTTGATATTTTAATTTATTTTATTAACGAATTATTAACAATGCCGCGCGGCGTTATAAACACGCGCCCCGAGCGGATGTTGATAAGTGGGAGGGGGCAGGGGTGCCGCAAGCAACGCAATTACCAAATCCCGAGACGGCACGCCGCTAAAAACGTCAAAAAAAATGCATCGCGAAGCGATGTGCGCGCCGCAGGCAACACAATTACCAAATCCCAAGACGGCACGCCGCTAAAAACGTCAATAAATTGCATCGCGAAGCGATGTGCGCGCCGCAGGCAACACAATTCCAAATCCCAAGACGGCACGCCTCTAAAAAACGTCAATAAATTGCATCGCGAAGCGATGTGCGCGCCGCAGCCTCGCCCCGCAGAGGCGCGCTACGCACACCTCCGCAGTCTGCACCGCGCAAATCCCACAGTTCGCACCGCCCGCACCGTCCGCACCGCCCGCACCGCCCGCGCCGCCCGCGCCGCCTGCACCGCCCGCGCCGCCTGCACCCCTAACAAACAAGGTCGGAACCCGTGAGGATTCCGACCTTGTTATATAAATATGCCGTCTCGCGGCGATTACTCGATGAGTTGGTAGAACGATATATTGTAACTCCAACCGGTGGTGGGTCTAAGCATTGCCCATCCGCCATCCTGACCTATGCACAAGTACATCATATTTGAGGGATACTCGATGCGGAATGCGCCATCTGCCATATCTACCTTAAAGTGAGGTAGAGAGTTGTAAATCTTTACTGCCTGACTGCCGTCAGAGTATAGGTATAAGGACTCGTCATCGCGGAAATCATAATGTGGACTACCGTACCCATTGTGCTGGGATACAATCCACGAGTACTCGGTCATATGCGTGCCGGTCATAACATCGCCCTCTATCGTTATGCCCAGCTCGCCAATCTCCAGGCAGGGTGCCGGGTATGAGTTGCTACCAACCTCCCCTTTGGTCATACCCAGATAGAGTGTGTTGCCGATAACATAGGTCTTGCCGTTAGTTGCCGTTGCCGCTATGACGAGGCGTTTGCCTACTGCTGCAGTGAACTGCGTCATGGATGTAAGCTTTCTGAAACTTGTAGGCAGGTTCGTTTGGTCGTCGCCGACGCCCTTGAAGTCTATGGTTGCCGTTGTGAATGTACCCGGCTCGAGGGTAAGGGTCTCGGTAACCTCCTTGGTGTAACTCTTGCCGCTCGACGAATTAACGGTAACGGTGTAGCCGTCGATAACTGCCGGAAGCGAAGCGAAAAGCACCGTGAGATAGGGGCTGCTGCTGTCGTTCTTGTAGTTGAGCGCATTTACGTTTATGGTCAGGTTGTCCGAACCGCTGCCACTGCTCTTGCTGCTGTCATCATAGTTGTAGAGATAGGTGCCTGCCAGAGTCTGGCCGTTCTTCGCCTGAATCGTTACGCTTGTAACATGGGCGTTGGCGGCCTGGTTGAGGTTCTGAATAAGCAGTGCGCCGTATGCGCCTACCTGCTTGAAGGGAAGACCTGTTGCTGTGGGCTGTGCCTCGTATGGGTTGGTTGTGGCAACCATAAGCATCGCGTTGGGGTCTACCGAATTGACGCTTGCGGTCTGGTTTGCCGGCATAGTCATGCTCACCGATGACGAACCCGGCTCAAAACTGTTGAGAGCCGTATAGGGGTAGGCTGCCAAATATCTGAACGACTTTGCCTTCTCGTCTTCGGGAACAGATATGGTGAAGAATGCCGTTTTGAGGTCCTGGCTGTGCGATGCTGCGGGAGTCTGTATGGCATTGCCCTTTGCAACCGAAGCGCTGCTGTTGTTCTTTACCTCTGCAACTGCGATAACATCGCCGGGGCTCCATATTGCCATGTTGGAGTTTATCTGCGAGCGCGTTGCAACCGCACCGAAGGGGGCAGTAAGGTTGATTTTGATGTTTTCGGTCGAAGGACCGGGTCCGGGGGTGTCGCCATCTCCGTCGCCTTCTCCGCCTACAACGGTGGGACCATCATTCCCGCAACTTGCGATTGTCGCAGCGGCGAAGAACATAAGTGCAAATTTGAATACTCTTTTCATGACTGTTAATAATATTTAGTTGGTTTTATCTGCTATTCAATCAGTTGCGCCGTCAATGCGCTTGCAATATTCTCAAATTCAGTGTTTTTAACAACATAAAGTGCTGTTGCTCAGCCTGTTAGTCTTTTCAAAGCGTCGCCACGCGCACAATATGCATATTATGCAAATGCAAATATATGCAAAAAAGTTTAGATTGCAATATCCGAGCCTTCATTTTTTGATAGCGGCAGCCGTATTTTACCATCGCGCTTTTTTTGAATAATTTATTATATTTGCACCGCAAAACATATAAATAACAAAAGCAGAATATGAAACACGCCTATATTTTCCCAGGACAGGGGGCGCAGTTCCCCGGTATGGGCAAAGACCTCTATGAGACGGTGCCTGCCGCACGCGAGATGTTTGAGCAGGCCAATGAGATTCTCGGCTTCCGTATAACCGACATAATGTTCGGCGGCGATGCAGAGCAGTTGCGTCAGACCGCCGTAACTCAGCCGGCCGTATTCCTGCACTCGGTAATTATGGCCAAGGCGCTCGATATCGCTCCCGATGCTGTCGCGGGACACTCTTTGGGTGAGTTCTCGGCACTGGCGGCGGCAGGTGCGCTCTCCTTCGAGGATGCTCTGCGCCTTGTGTCGAAGCGTGCCGCTGCTATGCAGCAGGCCTGCGAGGCTAATCCCGGAGGTATGGCCGCCATACTCGGTTTGGACGATGCCGTTGTCGAGGATGTATGCTCGCAAATCGACGGCGTAGTGGTTCCGGCCAACTACAACTGCCCCGGACAACTCGTTATCTCGGGTGCTGTCGAGGCAGTAAATGCCGCTTGCGAGGCTCTGAAGGCTGCCGGTGCGCGTCGTGCGCTCCCGCTGCCTGTTGGCGGTGCCTTCCACTCTCCGCTTATGGAGTCGGCCCGCACCGAACTTGCCGCTGCAATCGCCGCTGCTCCTTTCCGCGCGCCCGTGTGTCCCATATATCAGAATGTGGACGCCAAGCCCTACACCGACCCCGATACGATTCGCCAGAACCTTATCGCCCAACTCACGGCTCCCGTGCGCTGGACGCAGACGGTCAAGAATATGCTTGCCGACGGCGTGGACACCTTCACCGAACTCGGCCCCGGCACCGTGCTTCAGGGTCTCGTGAAGAAGGTCGATGCCTCGGTTGCCGTAGAGTCGAAATCGGCTCTGTAACCCTTTTTTGATACCGAAACAGGTCGGTAAAGAGGTGTTGAAACGGACGTCTGCGTGTTTGCAGACGTCCGTTATCTTTTGACGTTGAGCGATTTCGTAAACAGTCGCAATATTATTAAAAAAATAGTTAACGCGCGCCTGCATTTTTTAGAAAAATGGAGTATCTTTGTGCCCGTAATTTATGATATACAAAATAAAATATGAACTCACTGACCGAATTCTTCAACAAAGCCACATCCGAAGGAAAAGGTATTTCTCACAAAAATAACATTATCAAACGCAATATAATCGCCCATATGGCGCTCAACGGCGAGTGTACATTGGCCGAACTGACGCGTGAACTCCATATAAGCGTACCCACCATAACCAAACTCGTGCAGGAGTTGGTCGATGAGGGCATAGTCAATGACCTCGGCAAAGTCGAGACGCAGGGCGGTCGCCGTCCCAATGTCTTCGGCCTGACGAACTCGACCATATATTTTGCCGGCATAAGTGTCGGACGCGACAATATGACATACGTCATCACCGACCTCCAGAATAATATACTCCTTGAGGTTAAGGATGATACATTCGTGCTGAGCGACCGCACGCAGTGCCTTGAAAAAATCTGCTCCAATATCGAAAACTTTATCGCTACCTGCGGCGTAGACCGAGGCAAAATTCTGGGTATAGGTGTATGTATCGTAGGTCGCGTGAATCCCATTCAGGGACGCAGTTACAAGTATTTCACCTCGAGCGAGGAGTCGCTGCGCGATATTGTCGAAGAACGCACCGGCATCAAGGTGCTTCTGGAGAACGACACGCGTGCACGCTGCTATGCCGAGTACACCTGCGGCAAGTCCAAAGAGGACAGCAACGTCATATACCTGCACATGGGTCGCGGAGTGGCTATCGGTATCGTCATCGACGGCAAACTGTACTACGGAAAGAACGGTTTCGCAGGCGAGTTCGGACACATACCATTCTTCGACAATGAGAAGATATGCGCCTGCGGCAAAAAGGGCTGCCTCGAGACCGAGGTCTCGGGTATAGCCATCGAGGAGAAGATTTGCGACCTTATACGCAGCGGCGTAAATACTATTCTGCGTGATAAATACGACCGCAACGAGTCCATTCATATCAACGATATAATCACTGCCGCGCGCAACGACGACAATCTTTCGATAGAACTCATCGAGGAGGCTGGCGAGAAGATGGGCAAGGCGGTAGCATTCCTTATCAATACCTTCAATCCCGAAACGGTTATCGTTGGCGGCAATCTGGCGGCTGCAGGCGACTATTTTATGCTGCCTCTCAAGTCTGCCACCAACAAATACTCGCTAAGTCTTGTATACAAGGATACCAAGTTTCGTCTCTCGAAGATGAGCGACAATGCCAACGCCTGGGGCGTGGCAATGCTTATCCGCAACCAGATTATAGGCCTCTGATGCCGTAAACGCCACCACGAAGAGTATGCTTCTCCAAGGTAAGATATGCCGTCTGCGCGCCGTCGAACCCGACGACGCACGGACGATGTATGAGTGGGAGAACGACCCCGATGTATGGCGTGTCAGCGGAACGACGGCGCCCTATTCGCTCGATGCCCTGCTCGCGTTTATCGCCGAGCAGCAGCGCGGAATATATGCTTCGGGCGGTCTGCGGTTGATTATCGTTGCGCCGCAGGGCGAGGCTGTCGGGGCAGTCGATTTGTTCGATTTCGACCCGGTGAATCTGCGTGCCGGTGTTGGTGTTCTGGTCTATGGCGGCGAGAATCGCCGCAGGGGATATGCCTCGGATGCGCTTGCCGTCGTTGAGGAGTATGCACGCGAGGTGCTGCATCTGCATCAGTTGTGGTGTGGCGTGGGTGCGGACAATGAAGCAAGCCTGGCTCTGTTTGAGAGGGCAGGCTATGAGATTTCGGGTCGCAGACGCGACTGGCAGCGCACTTCGGACGGCTTTGTCGATGAAGTCGTTATGCAGAAAATTTTCTGAAGGGTTTAACCGGTACAAAAAGCATCGCGAAGCGATATGCGCGCCGCAGTCTCGCCACGCGGAGGCGCGCTATGCTCACCGCCGCAGCTGCGGCGCCCATTTTTTATATCATTACCTTAAATCCTTGCGGCTGGTTGTAAAATTACCTGCTGATTATTAAATCCTTGCAGCGGGTTGTAAAAATGCCTGCTGATTATTAAATCCTTGCAGCGGGGGCGACGTCGAGTGTCGAGAACTCATTGTTCATATAGCGGTAGTACCCCGATAGGGCAATCATAGCCGCATTGTCGGTCGTGAACTTGAACTCCGGCAGGAATGTTCTCCAGCCGCGTTTCTCGCCCTCGGCGACTACTCTTTCGCGCAGTCCCGAGTTGGCCGATACGCCGCCGGCGATGGCTATGTCGCGTATGCCCGTATCTTTCGATGCCCGTATAAGTTTGTCGAGCAGTATATCGACTATCGTCTTTTGCAGTGCCGCGCAGAGGTCAGCCTTGTTCTTCTCTATGAAATCGGCATCCTCGGCCACGCGGTCGCGCACGGTATACAGGAATGAGGTCTTAAGTCCCGAGAAGGAGTATCCGTAACCCTCGATGCGCGGTTTGGCGAAACGGAATGCCGAGGCGTCGCCCTCGTGTGCGAGTTTGTCTATTACCGGACCGCCCGGGTATGGCAGATTCATCACTTTGGCACATTTATCGAATGCTTCACCTGCTGCGTCGTCGATTGTGGAGCCTATGATTTGCATATCGTATGGCGAGTCGACGCGCACGATTTGGGTATGACCTCCGCTCACGAGAAGACAGAGGAATGGGAATGCGGGATGAGGCAGCGTACGGTCTGGCAGGTCTATAAAGTGCGACATGATATGCCCTTGCAGGTGGTTCACCTCGACCATAGGTATATTGTGGGATATGGACAGTCCCTTGGCGAACGATACGCCCACCATAAGCGAACCCAGCAGACCCGGACCGCGTGTGAATGCTATTGCGTCGAGTTTGTCGGGCGAGACACCTGCCTCTTTGAGGGCTGTGTCGATTACGGGGATAATATTCTGCTGATGTGCGCGCGAGGCGAGTTCGGGTATTACGCCGCCGTATTTGACGTGAACGCTCTGCGAAGCGATTACGTTTGAGAGCATTGTGGTATTGCGCAGTACGGCTGCCGAGGTGTCGTCGCACGAGGATTCTATGCCCAGAATTGTTATATCCATAACGTAAATGCGGTTTTTTATGCTGTTTTATCTCGTTCTTTCGCGAATTATTCTTAACTTTGTAAGTTAAGAATGAAATGTTGACAGTATTGCTGTGCGCAAAGTTATAAAAATATTGGTAAATATAGTGTCGGCGGTTGTGCTGCTGGTATTAATTTTACCTATGATTGTCTCTATACTGCTCGATATACCGGCAGTACAGAACTATGTTGTGCACAAGGCTGCCGACTATGCATCCAAACGTCTCGAAACGCGCGTCAGCATCGACAGGGTAGATATCGGTCTCTTTAACAGAATCAGCGTATATGGATTGTATGTAGAGGACTACCAGCGCGATACGCTTCTTTATGCCGGTCGTGCAAAGGCCCTTGTAACCAATCTCGGCGTATTCAGCAACACTTTCGGATTCAGTTACGGAGATGTGGAAGATGCCAAACTGTATATTCGTGAGACGCCCGACGGTCAAACGAATATCAAGCAGATTGTAGACCGCCTGAGCAAACGCAAAGGCAAGGGTAATTTCCGTATGACGATGAAGCGTGTCGATGTCAGCAATATGGAGCTGCGCATCGAACGCCTTAAGCACCGCAATCCCGAGTTCGGTGTCGATTACGGCAATATGCGATTGTTAGATATACACGGCCGTGTTGACAGCCTTTCGATACACGGCAGTGCTGTCAGCGGCCGTGTACAGAATATCTCGTTCAGAGAGAGGAGCGGTTTTGAGGCCGAGTCCGTGAGCGGCTGCTTCATGGTCGATAAGGGGACGGTTACGCTTGCCGATGCACGGGTGCGTGCCGGTGCGTCGGATTTGTTTATCGACAGACTTCAGCTTGCCGGAGCCGATTGGACTGAATACAGCGACTTTATTCACAAGATAAATATCTCGGCTGTGGTGCATGGAGGTTATCTCACCTCGGAGGATGTCGGCTATTTTGCACCCGCGCTGCGGCACTGGGATATGCATTTGTCGCAACTCGATGTTGCATTTGACGGTACGGTCGATAATTTCAGCGGCAATGTATCCGATATTGTTGTCAATAGTCAAACGCGTTTGAGCGCCGATATCAGCGCCCGGGGACTTCCGGCTGTTGCACAAACGGAGTTTGTCGTGGATTTGCACAGCCTCACAACAAACGCTTCCGAGGTGCGGAATCTGGCTATGGATATAGCGAATGCGAAGTTTCCTGATAAGGTTGCCGATATTCTTGGACGTTGCGGGCATATATCGCTTAACGGACTCTTTGCGGGTCGCATATCGTCGTTCCGCACGCACGGCAATCTCGGAACGGACGTGGGCAGCGTAGGCTTCAATGCCGTTATGCAGCCCTCGGCCGGACGGCGCAAGGCGTTGGGCGCAACACTCTCATCGCGCAATCTCGATATAGGCAAACTGCTCGACAACAAGAGTATCGGCAATGCCGACTTTGTCGTAATGGCCGACGGCACATTTGCGAAAGGGAGTTATGATATGAATGTCAATGGCAATGTATCTCATATTGTCTTTGGCGGTTATGATTATCGTGATATATCTGTTGACGGCAATGTCGCGGATGGCGATGTAAGCGGCAGGGCGAGCATTGATGACCCCGCTCTGAAGTTCGATTTGATGGCGGATGTGGGTTTTGGCGGCGAGATACCGACCTATGATATGACTATGGAGCTGCACCGTGCCGATTTGAAGGCGCTGGGCATAAACAGACGCGACTCTGTGTCGCTGCTCTCGGCGAGTGTGGGTCTCAATGCCGAGGGTCGTATTCCTGATGAGATTAACGGCGAATTGAGTATAGCCAATGCGAAGTATGTATACGACAGCAACGAGATTTCCTCCGAACTTATGAGGGTCAGGGTCTCGAGCAACGAGGACTTGCGCAGTATAAAACTCAACTCAAACTTTGCGGATATCGTATTCGACAGCCGTAACGATTACAGCGACGTGTGGCTCTATATCAAGAAGATTATCAGCATCTATCTGCCTGTACTGTACTCCGACGGCCGCGCTGTCGCCGATACGGAGTGCCACAAACATTCCGAACACGATGAGTATGAAGGCCACCGCTACTCGTCGCTCTCTGTTCTTACAAAGGATTTCAACCCCATAGCGGATGCGCTTTCGCGCGGTTTGCAGATTGCCGACAGCTCCAGAGTGGATATGCTGCTCGACCCTGTGTGCGACAAATTCAGAATGAGGGCGAAGAGCGACTATGTAGAGCGCAACCGTATGCTGGTGATGTCGTTGAAGGTCAATGTGTCGAATGATGCGGAGTCGCTTACGGCCAACGTAAGCGCCGATGACCTCTACCTCGGATTTCTCCACCTGCCGTATCTGAAGGTTCGCGGCAGCGCCAACAATAACAATATAGACGTATCGGGTAGTTTCAGCGATGATAAAGATGAGTTCTCCGGCAAGATAGGTGTGTTGGCACACCTGCGCCGCAACCCCGTAACGAAACAGGGCGGTGTGGACCTTACCTTTGCGCCATCGTATGTCAAACTGGGAAAAGAGCGTTGGAATATCGATGCAAAGAAGATATCTGCCGACTCGGCTCGTATCGTTGTGGACGGTTTCGCCATAAGCAATGCCGGTCAGGCTCTTACAGTTGATGGTGTTGCATCGCGCAGCCGCAGAGATTCGCTTACTTTGCGTCTGAAACAGTTCGAGATATCGCCTATTACGCAGGTTGCAAACAGTGTCGGTTATGATATTAAGGGACGGACCGACGGCTTTGCCACTGTCAAGTCGGCACTTAAAGGCAGTATGATAACGGCTGATATACGTGTGGACAGCATAGATGTCAATTCCATTCCCGTCAAGGCATTGCATCTCGGCTCTGACTGGGATTTCAACAGCAATCGCGCACGTATCGCCGTCTCTACGGTCGCCGGCAGAGATACCATTCTGCGAGGATATTTCGACCCGTCGAATGTGCGCTACCTGGTCAGAATGGATACCGACAGCCTCGATGTAGCCCTTATCAATCCGGTGCTGCAAGGTGTTATATCCAATACGCGCGGCGTGGCTGAGACCCATTTGGTGCTTGACGGCGTAAAGCGTGAGGCTCACCTCAACGGCGATATAGCGGTCCGCGATATGAGTACCAAGATTGACTATACGGGTGTAACCTACTCCGTGCCTGAGACAGTCCGTATCAATGTAAATGACAACCGTTTCAATGTCGCTTCGGCAAGGGTGGTGGACCCCGAGGGCAATGGTGGCGATATGTCATTCGACCTGAATATGAATCACCTCTCCAATATAGCATACGAGTTGAAGGTCGCACCGGAAAAGATGATGGTGCTTAACACCACGCAAAACAATAACGACTATTTCTACGGTAAGGTTTACGCGAGCGGCAGGGCGACAATCAAGGGCGACAAGAGCGGTGTGAATATGGATATCACGGCTACGACCGACGACAATTCAGAGTTCTTCCTCCCGCTGTCCAATTCGTCCGATATCTCTATGGCCGACTTCGTAACCTTCGAGCAGGGTGTCAAACCCGATACGACCGATGTGCGTTTCATGAAGAAGATGCAGTTCGAGCGTCGCCGAAAGGGTAAGACAGATGCGGGAGATATGGATATAAAGATGACTATCAATATACAGCCCAACGTAATGTGCCAACTTGTCATCGACCCGACGGTGGGGGATATCATCAAAGGTCGCGGCGAGGGTACGCTCAATATCGAGGTGAATCCCAAGGCCAATATCTTCACATTGCAGGGTACGGTAACTATTGTCGAGGGCAGTTACCTCTTTACGCTGCAAAACATAATCAATAAAAAGTTTATTATCGACGAGGGTTCCACGATAACGTGGACCGGCGACCCGTTGGATGCCATGCTCGATATAAAGGCTGTGTATAAGGTCAAGGCGTCGCTGCAACCTCTGCTTGTGGGCAGTGTGCAGTCGTCCAATGTGCCGTTGCGAGCCGTGCCGGTGGATTGTATCATCAATTTGAATGACCACCTATCCAAACCTACGGTAACGTTCGATGTGGAGGTGCCGAATGCCGACCCCGACGTGCAGTCGCTTGTCGCAAATGCACTCAGCACACCCGAGAGCAAGTCGCAGCAATTCCTCTACCTCCTTGTGGCCAACAGTTTTATCTCCGAGGCGGCGAGCAGTTCGGCCAACAGTCTGGGTGTTACGGCTACGGCGGCCTCGGCGACGGGCTTCGAACTTCTGTCGAATCAACTCAGCAACTGGCTGTCGGCCGACAACTACAATATCGTTATCCGTTACCGACCCAAGACAGAACTTACGAGCGATGAACTTGACTTCGGTTTCTCGACCGGTCTGGTGGATAACCGCCTGCTGTTGGAGGTTGAGGGCAACTACCTTGTCGACCGCAATATGGCTGTCAACTCCAACTCCAATCTTATGGGTGAAGCCTATTTGACGTGGCTTATAGACCGTGCCGGCAACTTGCGTCTGCGCGGATTTACGCATACCATCGACCGTTTCGACGAGAACCAGGGTCTGCAGGAGACGGGTATAGGTATATACTATAAAGAGAGTTTTAATAATTTGAGCGACTTGAGCAAGAGGGTTCGTGAGCGTATCGCCGAGGGTCGCCGCCGCCGTGCCGAGAGCCGTGAGGAGCGCCGCCGCCGACGCGAGGAGAAGGCGCAGCAACAATCGCAGGAGCAATCGCAGTTGCCGGAACCTGAATCTGTAAAGGATGCCGATGTAGATGGGACAGAAGTTGTGAATTAGTTGTGAGTCAGGTGCGATTGGCTGTGAATTATAAGTGAAAAAGGGTGAAAACAGACAAATAATAACAAAAACTTAAATAAAAATTACAATTATGGTACATTTATTAGCAGCGGCAGCCGATGAGGCTGTCAAGACAATGAGTTTGTGGGAACTGTTCCGTAACGGAGGCTGGCTTATGTGGGTTCTGCTGGTTCTTGGCGGTCTTACGATTTTCATCTTTGTGGAGCGTTTTGTCGCTATACGCAAGGCATCGGGTCTGGACATCAACTTTATGAACCGTATCCGCGACTATATCTCGGAGGGTAATATCGAAGCGGCCATCGACCTCTGCAAGAAGACTGACAGACCGGTAGCGCGTATGGTCGAGAAGGGTATAGAGCGTCTGGGACGTCCCATGAGCGATGTTCAGACGGCTATTGAGAATGTAGCCAATCTCGAGGTGTCGAAACTCGAGAACGGTCTTCCGTTCCTGGCGACCATTGCCGGCGGCGCGCCGATGATAGGTTTCCTCGGTACGGTTATAGGTATGGTTCGCACGTTTATGGATATGGCGGCCGGCGGCGGTGTAGTCGATATGGCTGTTCTCTCCAATGGTATGTATATAGCGATGGTTACGACTGTCGGCGGTCTTATCGTAGGTATTCCCGCCTACTTCGGTTACAACTACCTTGTAGCACGCATCGAAAAACTCGTATTCCGCATGGAGGCCAACTCCATAGCCTTTATGGATATATTGAATCAACCAGTCAAAAAGTAGTATTATGGCAATCAAACATGGTTCGAAGGTCGATAAGTCATTCTCATCATCGGCTATGACAGACCTGATGTTTCTGCTGCTGATATTTATGATTTTGGCCACAACGCTTATCAACAATCCCAATGCGTTGAGGCTGCTGCTGCCCAAGAGTGCCAACAAGGTGCAGCAGGACAGCAACAGAACGACGGTGTCGATACAGCACGATATCGAGAACAACAGTTACAACTACTATGTCAATGGTAAGCCGGTAAGCGGTATAAATGAAGTTGAGGAGGAACTTCACAGACTCCTCGACGGAGAGAGTGAACCTACCGTGTCGTTGCAGTGCGACAAGAGTGCTGCCTTGGACGAGGTGGTGAAGGTGATGAATATCGCCAAGGATAACGATTATAAACTTATACTTGATACGCAGCCTTGATACTGCACATTTGTAGCGATGCAATATTACGACCCAAATGACAAGCGACCCTTTATAGGGGCGGCCGTTGCAGCAGCACTATATGCAGTGTGTGTTGCGATAGTCTTTGTTTTCGTTGAGTTCCGTTCTGTTGTCGAGCGACGTATATCCAACGCCGTTGAGTTGGATTTCATCGAGCAGGAACTGCCCGAGCCGGATGTTAAACCCGAGGAGCAGACGACAGAGGAGTCGCACGCTCCGCTGCCGAAGGAGGATGTCGTCGAGCCTGTCAAGCACGAGAACTATGCTCTCGAAAATAATGACCGGCAGGTTACGGGCAAGGATGAGACTACCCAGACACTTAATCCGAAAGCCAGTTTTGCTATGCCGAAGACCGGTGCGGACGAGCCTGAGGATGCGGGCAACCCCTATGCTCCGGAGGGCGATGACAACTCGGCGCAGGGAGATGGAGACGGTCTTAAATCGGTAGGCACCGGCGAACTCGATAAGGGTCTTGAGGGGCGCGGAATAGAAGGCGCATTGCCCAGACCGGTAGCGCCCGGCAACAAAGAAGGCAAGGTGCTTATCCGCGTAACCGTCAATGCCGAAGGCAAGGTAACCAATGCTGTATTTGTTGGCAAAGGCTCAACTCTGCAAGACAGCGAATATATAAAATCGTCGACAGATGCGGCGAAGAAGACTCGCTTCAAGAAGAAAGAAGACTTTGAACAGGAAGGAATCATAACCTACATTTACAAACTTAAATGATGAAATCGGGCAGAATAATATTGATGATAATGCTGCTGCTTGCGGCGCCTCTTTCGATTAGGAGTGCCACACGCGGAGGAGGTCATATTAAATTCAAGAGGACGGTTTGCAATATGGGGGATATACCGCGTCGCGGCGGTGATATCTCTGCGGATTTCGAGTTTGAGAATGACGGCGATGAGCCGATAGTGATAACACGTGTTACGACGTCGTGTACCTGTGTCAAAGCCGATTTCTCACGCCGTCCCGTGAAGGTTAACGGCAAGGGCGTGGTGCGTGTTACCTATGAGCCGCACAAGATGTCTCCGGGCAACTTCTACAAGACCGTGCAGGTGCACTTCAAATCCTCGGGACGGCAGCAGAACGCCATCCTCGTTATGCAGGGCAACTCGGTGGATAACAGATAGCGGATAAATGCACCTCTTTGAGGTGCTGCGCCGCCCTAAAGGGGCGGAGGGCGGCACAATAAACAGGCATCATTACCATAAAACGGAAATTATGAAATAGGGAGAGAAGCAACTGCTTCTCTCCCTATTCTTACTCTAATTAGCGGTAAATTTCGGGTTATTGCCCCTATATTACAAGAAACAGAGCGTAGCATACTACGCTTGCCATTGCGCATACGGCACGAACATAAGGATTGCGTATGCGAAGCATAAGAACCGACAGCAACGCCGCTCCGAATCCGAACTTCAGGAGTAAAGTTATCTTCGGGTCGTCATATATGTAGACCGACTCGTGGAAGCACGCCACGTCGGCTATGCACAGTACAATGAAATTGAACAGGTTGCTGCCGACGATATTTCCTATCGCTATATTGTAATTTTTAATTCTGAACAGCGCTATGGTGGACGACACTTCCGGCAGCGATGTTGCGACGCCGAGCAGCAGCGCTCCGGCAAGACCCGCTCCTATGGAGAACTCCTTCGCTACCGCATCGGTTATGTAAGTCATAACGATGCTTAATACGATTATGGCTATGGACGAGGCGATAAAACGCAATATGATACCTTTCTGAGAGAGTGTTACCGGCGTATTGTCATCTGTGTCCGGCTCTGACTGCTCACCCGACAGGTGTCTTACGGCTATAATATACAGAACGGCGATTATGGGTGTAATAATCTTTATTGACGATATCTCCGGACCGAGCAACTCAAAATAATCGAGGAGTATAATGCCATATATAAATATAAGGTATGCCGCTACGCGGATGTTGCCCTTGTCGAATCTCGTGCGGCCGACATGACGTATAGCCGCCAGCGTACACAGCGAGAGTATAGCGATATTAAATAGGTTGCTGCCGAGGATATTTCCCAGACATAGCGACGGTTTGTGCAGCGCGACGGTAGCCGACAGACTTGTAAAAAGTTCGGGCAGCGACGTTACGGCAGACAGCAGCACACCGCCGAGAAAGGCTCCCGAAAGGCGTGTCGTGCGGTCGAGAAGGTCGATGTATCGCGAAGCGAGAATCGAAGCCCATACCACCGAAGCGGCAACAGCCAAATATGCTATTATGAGGACTATTTGCATCCTTCGATTGCTTTGTCGATGCAGGCTTTGATTTTGGGTGCGGGGTCTTCCCACCCATCGGGTTTTATCACCTTGCCGTCTTTTGGGTTGTAGTGAGGTTTGCCGTCAGGCCATAGTTTTGCCATATTGGCCTGCTGCACGATATCGAACAGTTCGTCGGGTTCGAGACCCATCTCGACCATCGTTCCGAGAGCGAAGTACATAAGGTCTATCATGGCGTCGGCCTGCTCGTATATATTGTCTGCGATGAGAAATTCGGCCACCTCCTCGTTCATCCATTTCGCACGGCTCAAGGCGCGTTTCTTCTCAATCATTTGCGGCTTTTCCGCTACGGGGTGTCCGAACTTCAACTGAAATTCACGAACATCGTTCCACTCTTTCTTCATGGTCTCATTTTTTTCTCTTTTGCAAAGATATGAAAAAAAGATTAGTTTCGGGTCGGGAATAGCAAATTATGTCGTATATTTGTGCGACGCAGGCCGTCTGCAAGGGCGGTGTATAAATTTGGTTGGTATGCAGATTCGTAAGGCGGAGTTCAAATGCAGTTCCGGGGCTGTATCGCAGGTGCCGAAGGATGCACTTAGGGATATCGCCTTTATCGGTCGCAGCAATGTGGGCAAGTCGTCGCTTATCAATATGCTCACCTCGCACAAAGGACTCGCCAAGGTATCGGGTACGCCGGGCAAGACGAGACTTATAAACCATTTTCTTATAGATGAGTCGTGGTATCTGGTCGATTTGCCGGGTTATGGTTATGCCCGCACGTCAAAGAGCGAGCGCGAGGGCTTTTCAAAACTTATTTTGGACTATGTTCTGCGCTGCGAGAAGTTGCATATGCTCTTTGTGCTGGTAGATTCGCGTCTTGAACCACAAAAGATTGACCTGCGTTTTATCGAGATGTTGGGTGAAAACGGAGTACCTTTCGGCATTATATTCACCAAGGCCGACAAACTATCCGCCTCGCAACTGCGCCGCAGTATAGAGCGCTACCGCACAGTGCTTGGCGAGCAGTGGGAGAGCCTGCCCGAGATGTTTGTCTCGTCGGGCGCAGACGGTCGCGGCCGCGAGGAGATACTCGACTATATAGCAAAATGTTTAATTGAATGTTGAAACATCGGCCCGTAATGCCGATGTTTTTTTGTAGATAAGACTTATATTTGCATAACAAAAACTGCTCGCAATATGGCAATCCACAAAATCAAGTTTTTTGCAGGTCGCGGTTCACGTTACCTGGCTGAAAAAATCGCTAATATCTACGGCACGAAACTCGGCAACAGCGATGTGCTTGAGTTCAGCGACGGAGAGTTCCAACCCTGTTACAATGAGTCCATTCGCGGATGTACGGTCTTCATCGTGCAGTCTACATTCCCGCCCTCGGACAACCTTATGGAACTGCTGATGATGATTGACGCTGCACGTCGTGCCTCGGCGTATAAGGTGATAGCCGTCATTCCATACTTCGGCTGGGCGCGTCAGGACCGCAAGGACCGTCCACGTGTACCTATCACTGCCAAACTTGTAGCCAATATGCTTGTTGCGGCAGGTGTGGACCGCGTTATCACTATGGATATACACGCCGACCAGATACAGGGCTTCTTCGATGTACCGGTAGACTCGCTCTATGCCAGCGGAATATTCATTCCCTATATCAAGAGCCTCGGTATTGACAACCTCTCGATAGCGGCTCCGGATATGGGCGGTGCAAAGCGTGCCGGCACCTATGCCAAGATGTTGCAGACGCCTGTTATCATCTCGCATAAGGAGCGCGCTAAGGCAAATGTCGTAGGCAGTATGACGGCGATAGGCGAGGTCGAGGGTCGAAATATAATTATCGTCGATGATATGATTGATACCGCAGGCACGATATGTATGGCGGCCAATATGCTTATGGAGCGCGGAGCGCTCAGCGTGCGTGCAGCCATCTCGCACCCCGTGCTTTCGGGCAAGGCCTATGAGCGTATCAATGAGAGTGCCTTGCAGCAGGTGATAGTAACCGATACCATACCGCTCAACCCCAACGAAGACCTGCACAAGTTCGAGGTGTTGTCTGTGGCAGAACTCTTTGCAGACGTTATAGAACGTATACATAATTATAAGGAGATATCCTCTATATTTTTTAAGTAAATCTTCGTAGCGCCGAGGCTGCGGCGCGAACATCGCTTCGCGATGCATCATTACACTCATTAGGGAGAAAATGCTACTGATTCTCTCCCTAATCCCTATCTAAAAAGCGCCATTTTTGGCATCATTACCAAAACAACAAAGGCTTCCCGAAGGAAGCCTTTGTTGTTTATATGACTAAATTACTATTTATTCATATAACTTTTGATATAGTGGTGGTGTGAACCCCAGCGCTCGAATGCTGCGCGGTCAAGTTCCTCGCGTGCATCGGGATGCGCAATCGAGATAAGCAGACGTGCGCGCTCCTGCATACTCTTGCCGTAGAGGTCTACTGCACCATATTCGGTTACAATCCAATGAGCGTGGAAGCGTGTTGTTACCACACCTGCACCCTCCAAAAGCGTCGGGCAAATCTTCGATACACCCTTGTTGGTCATCGACGGCATTGCGATGATGGCCTTGCCGCCCTTCGAGAGCGACGCTCCGTATACGAAGTCAATCTGACCGCCTGCACCCGACCAGAATTTCGTTCCGAGAGAGTCTGCCGAAACCTGTCCCGTGAGGTCAATCTGGAGAGCCGAGTTGATGGCTGTCATACGGTCGTTCTGCGAGATGATATATGGGTCGTTGGTGTAGCCCACATCCATCATCAGCACGCCCGGGTTGTCATCGATAAAGTCGTAAACGCTCTTCGAACCCATAAGGAATGTCGATACAATCTTTCCCGGGTCGGTCTTTTTTGCCTCGCCGTTGACAACACCCTTTTCGACGAGCGGCAGTACGCCGTCGGCGAACATCTCGGTATGTATACCCAGATTCTTGTGGCCTCCAAGTTGCGACAGTACGGCATTGGGGATGGCACCGATACCCATCTGGAGCGTCGCTCCGTCCTCGATAAGGGCGGCGCAGTGGCGTCCTATTGCCGCGTCAATCTCCGATATCGGACCGGGTATAGACTCTATAAGCGGCGTGTTGTCCTCGACGAAGGTGTCGATTTTCGACATCGGTATCATTGCCTGTCCGAATGCACGGGGTACATTGGGGTTGATAACGGCTATAACATGCTCGGCGCACTCTACAGCCGCGAGGGTAGCATCTACCGATGTTCCGAGCGACACGTAGCCGTGCTTGTCGGGAGTCGATACCTGAATCATGGCCACGTTGCAAGGTACGGCACCGCTGCGATAGAGTTTCTGCGTCTCACTCAAAAAGATAGGAATGTAGTCGGCATAACCCGTCTGCGTTACCTTGCGGACGTTGCTGCCCACGAAGAACGAGTCGAGTTGGAATACGCCTTCGAACTTGGGGTCGGCATAAGGTGCCGGACCCTCGGTGTGCAGGTGGTGTACATGCACATTTTTGAGTTCGCCTCTCTCGCCGCGAGCGCACATAGCCTTGATAAGGCACTGGGGAGCGGAAGCCACAGAACTTAAATGAACGTGGTCGCCCGATTTTATTACTTTCACCGCCTCCTCGGGCGTTGTGAATGTGATAGGTTTATACATATCTGTCAGTTTGGTTTTTAGATTGTTACTATTTGCGTTTTACCTCTACCTGTTCGTATCCCTCGACGATGTCGCCAACTCTTATATCGTTGAACGACTCGATGTTCAGACCGCAGTCCTGTCCCGAGAGTACCTCTTTTACATCGTCTTTGAAGCGTCGCAGCGAACCGAGTTTGCCGGTATAGATAACGATACCGTCGCGTATGACACGTATGGGTGTCGAACGTGTGAGTTTTCCTTCGCGGACGATACATCCTGCGACCGTTCCAACTTTCGATATCTTGAATACCTCCATAACCTCGGTCGAGCAGACAATCTCCTCTTTCATCACCGGTTCGAGCATACCCTCGATAGCATCCTTGATATCGTTGATAGCGTCGTAGATGATTGAGTAGAGGCGAATTTCTATCTCCTCCTGCTCTGCCAGTTTACGTGCCGTTGCCGACGGGCGCACCTGGAAACCGACGATAATGGCGTTCGATGCAGCCGCCAACAGTACGTCCGACTCCGAAATCTGACCTACGGCAGCGTGTATCACGTTCACCTGTACATTCTCCTTCGACAGTTTTATAAGCGAGCCGGACATAGCCTCCACCGAGCCGTCCACGTCGCCCTTGACGATGATGTTAAGTTCTTTGAACGAACCCATCGCAATACGGCGTCCAATCTCGTCGAGTGTTACATGCTTCTGGGTCATTATGCCCTGCATACGCTGCAACTGTTCGCGTTTGTTGGCTATCTCGCGTGCCGAGCGGTCGTCCTCCATGACGTTGAACGTGTCGCCGGCCTGCGGTGCGCCGTTCAGACCCAGCACCTGTACCGGTGTCGAGGGTCCTGCCTCGGTAACCTTCTTGCCGTTCTCGTCGAACATAGCCTTCACGCGACCAGTATTGGTACCTGCAAGCATTACGTCGCCAATATGCAGCGTACCTGCCTGCACAAGCACCGTCGAGACATAACCGCGACCTTTGTCGAGCGTCGATTCGATGATTGCACCGACGGCTCTCTTGTCCGGATTGGCCTTCAGGTCGAGCATCTCGGCCTCTAAAAGCACCTTCTCGAGCAGTTTGTCGAGATTGAGACCCTTCTTTGCCGATATATCCTGACTTTGATACTTGCCGCCCCACTCCTCGACCAGATAGTTCATATTGGCCAGTTGCTCCTTGATATGCTCGGGGTTCGCACCCGGCTTGTCTATCTTGTTTATGGCGAATACCATAGGTACGCCTGCCGCCTGTGCGTGGTTAATGGCCTCTATTGTCTGCGGCATGACATTGTCGTCGGCCGCCACGATGATTATGGCCACGTCGGTAATCTTCGCTCCGCGCGCACGCATGGCGGTAAATGCCTCGTGGCCTGGGGTATCGAGGAAGGTTATCTTCTGTCCGTTCAACTCCACACTGTATGCACCGATGTGCTGTGTTATACCGCCGGCCTCGCCCTCGATGACGTTGGTCTTGCGGATATTGTCAAGCAGCGAAGTCTTACCGTGGTCTACATGACCCATGACTGTAACGATAGGCGGACGCGGAACCAAATCCTCGTCCGAATCCTCCACGTTCTCGATAGCCTCCTGTATCTCTACCGATACGAACTCCACCTTGAAACCGAACTCCTCGGCAACGACAGCCAAAGCCTCGGCATCGAGACGCTGATTGATGGATACCATAAGACCCAGATTCATACAAGCCGTAATGACCTGCGTTACGGGAACATCCATCATCGTCGCCAGTTCGCTGACAGTAACGAACTCCGTAACCTTGAGCGTCGAACGCTCCTGCTGTGAGCGTTCCATCTCCTCGCTCATGCGCTCGGCAACCGCCTCGCGCTTCTCCTTGCGATACTTGGCACCCTTGCTCTTGGCACCCTTGGCCGTGAGACGTGCAAGCGTGTCCTTAATCTGCTTTGCAACCTCCTCATCGCTTACCTCGGGACGAACTACCGGTTTCGGAGCCTTGTTATGTTTGTTGTTCTTGTTCTTTTTGTTCTCGGGCTTGGGCTGGTTGCCGTTCTTGCCGCCATTGTTGTTGCCCTTCGCCTGCTGACCGCCGCCCTGAACATTGGCTTTGTTTACATCGACCTTCTCCTTGTTCAGACGCTTGCGCTTGTGCTTGCCGCCGGGGACTACGCCCGTAACATCTATCTTACCCAGAATCTGCGGCCCTGCCAGAACCGTCGTCGCCGGACGGAATACGTTGTCCTCACGTTTGGTTCTCTCCTCCTGCACCGGCTGCTGTTGAGCCTTAACCTGCTCTTCGGCTGCTTTGGGTGCCGGCTTCTCGTTTGCAGGATGTGCGGGCTTCTCCTCTTTGGTCTGCGGTGCCGTCTGCTGAATCCTCTTTTCGGCTTTGGGTTCTGCCGCCTCTTTTTTCGGCGCTGCGCTCTTTGTCTCGGCAACCTTTTTCTCGACCGGCCTCTCTGCCGGCGCACTCTCCTTTACAGACTGTGGCACATCCTCTCTCTTCTTCGTTTGGGTGTCGGCTTTGGTGCCGGCTTTGCTTTCGGTCTTGGGTTCTGCCGCTGCTTCGGGAGCGGGTTTTGCCGTTTTGCCGCCGTCGAGGTCTATACGACCCAGAATCTTGGGCTGGCGCACCTCATCCTTGATGCTTATGGTTTTACTCTTGATTACGACCTCTTCCTCCTCGCGGTTTTTATCGCTCTTTGCCTGTTCGATTGTTACCGGAGCCTGCTTGAAGGCGATTTTCTCACGTATGGTGTCGCGTTCATTTTTCACCGTGCGGTTAGCGCCGAACTCCTTTTCGAGGATGGCATACATCTCGGGCGTTACGAGCGTGTTGGGTGAGCCGTCAGTCGCAACTCCCTTCTTTTGCAGATGGTCCACGATGGTGTTGATACCGACCTTGAACTCCTTTGCAACCTGAATGAGTCTCTTTTTTCTTTCGTTGTCCATTCTTTTCTCCTCTCTTTAATGCGTTTGTACGGTGATATGAATATTATTGTGCGTCGTCTTCAAACTCGGCCTTGAGTATAGCCACGACCTTTTCCGCCTGCTCTACCTCGAGGTCTGCGCGTGCTGCAATCTCATCAACCGAGAGCGAGAGTACGCTCTTGGCCGTGTCGCAGCCTACGGCTTTGAGAGCCTCGATTATCCACTCCTCGATTTCGTCAGAGAACTCGGTCAGCGCCACATCCTCCTCCTCTATCTCGCGGTATACATCTATGTCGTAGCCGGTGAGCATCTTCGACAGACGGATATTCAGACCGCCCTTGCCGATAGCGAGCGACACCTGGTCCTGCTTGAGGTAAACCGATGCTGTCTTGCGCTCCTCGTCGATGGTTATGCTCGATATCTTTGCGGGGTTGAGTGCGCGTTGAATGAGCAGTTGTGTGTTGGTGGTGTAGTTTATGACGTCTATATTCTCGTTGCGCAGCTCCTTGACGATGGAGTATATACGCGAACCCTTCATACCGACGCAAGCACCTACGGGGTCAATGCGGTCGTCATAGGACTCTACGGCAACCTTGGCTCTCTCTCCCGGGATGCGCGCAATGGTCTTGATTGTTATCAGACCATCGAAAATCTCGGGTACCTCCTGCTCGAAGAGACGCTCGAGGAACTGGTTTGCGGTACGCGAGAGGATGATTTTTGGCTGGTTGTTTACAATCTCCACGCTCTTGACAATAGCCTTGATTGTGTCGCCTTTGCGGAAGAAGTCTGTCGGAATCTGCTCCGATTTGGGCAGCAGCAGTTCGTTGTCATCATCGTCGATGATAAGCACCTCGCGCTTCCATACCTGGTATATTTCACCCGTAACGATTTCGCCGACCTTCTGTGAATACTTTTCATAGATGTTGGCTTTCTCGAGGTCGGTGATGCGTGATGCGAGGTTCTGACGCAGCGAGAGTACCGCGCGGCGACCGAAGGACTCGAAGCCTATGGCGTCGGTGTATTCGTCGCCCACTTCATAAGAGTCGTCGATTTTATGCACATCGGAGAGCGATATTTGCGTTACGCTGTCCGTCAGTTCGTCGTCGGCCACAACCGTACGGTTGCGCCATATTTCAAGGTCGCCCTTTTCGGCGTTGATGATGACGTCGAAGTTTTCATCTGTGCCGTACTGCTTTTGGAGCGCGTGGCGGAAGACATCCTCCAATACGCCAATCATCGTGCTTTTGTCGATGTTCTTCAACTCCTTGAACTCGGCGAAGTTGCTGATAAGATTGAGATTGTTCATCGTGTTTTTATTTTAATTTTCGTATTTTTTCAAAACTGCTTTACTTCTGTTTCACCTCTGTTTCGCTTCTGTTTTTATAGTTATTTGTAGTCGAGGTGTTCTTTGGTGTATTTCACCTCTTCGAGCGCATACTCTTTGACTGTCTCTACGGTCTGTTTGCGCTTTTTGCCCTCTACGGCGACCTTCTCTTCGTAGACGAGGGTTATCGCAGACGGTGTAGCATCCTGAAGCGTTGCGAGCAACTTTACTCCGCTTTTGAGCAGCACCTCCACCGGTTTGCCGATAAGTTTTACATACTGACGGTGTAACTTCAACTCGGAGCCGATACCTGCCGACGCTACCGTGAGAGAGAAATCCTCCGTATCGCGGTCTAACAGAGCCTCTATCTTGCGATTCAACTCTGCGCAGGCATCTATCGAGACGCTTGTATCGCTGTCTATAAGCAGTTCCACCTCATTTGCCGGCGTGCAGGTACACTCCACAACAAAGAGGTCCGTACCTTGCAATGCTTCTTCAGCCGCACTTACAATCTTTTGACAATCAATCATATTTTCGTTTCGATAATAATCTTCTATAAATGCACTCTGCCGACACGTACTAAAAATGAGCGCCTCCGCGTGGCGAGGCTGCGGCGCGCGCATCGCTCTGCAATGCATACCGCATACTGCATACTGTTTGCCCCTCATCGGGAGCGCAGGCCCCGGGCGTTTTTGCCGCTTTCGGGTCGGCTGACGTTACGAAATAAGGGGACTTCCCGTCCCCTTATTTCTAAGTCGTTGCAAAAATAGACAAAAACTGAACAAAATGCAAATAAAATAGTGATAAAATGTTCTCTTTTTTTGCGTTTTGATGCTTTTTTATAAGACCGCTATCTGAAAAATCCCATACGATGCACCTTCGAGTTCTCTACTTCCGGCTGTTCGCGCTCTATGATGCCCGTCAGAACGTCGGGGGCATCGTGCCAGCGGTTGGAGCGGAAGTCGCGACGATAACCCGTCAGATGAGCGTACAGTTCGCCCCAGCGCTGCGCCCACCCGCGCGGAAACCGCAACAGGTGAAGCACCGTAGCAGAGTTGGAGAGTATGCGCGCCTCTTTGTTGCCGCTCTGGTGAAACCACTCTACACGCACCCCGGGCGCTATCTTCTGCACCGCACGGGCGAAGCCGCGACCGCCGTTGTTGCTCTCTATGGCCGCCGAACGCGTACCCGATTTTACGAGCATCTCTCCCACAAGACCCTCGGTTACCTCCATAGGCTCGCGCGTGTAGACGACATCCGTAACGTATATCTTGCCGTCGGTATCGACTGCGTAGCAGATAGAACACAGGTAGTCGTCGCCGGTATCGGCGGTATCGGTGTAGTTGGCGCGTCTGACGATATCTGTCGGCAGAGAGTCGTACTCGGCGAAACTCATACCGTAGAGCAACCCCTCCTGCGACGCCGGCCGTCCCTGATACATACACTCGAAGCGTCGCGGGTCGAGCCTGCGTTTCGAGAGCAGCAGTTTTCGGCTCTGCCGCTCCTCCCATAGCGCTTCGCCCACCTTTCGGGAGTCTATGCCGCAAGGGGGTGTGGTCTTCAGCGCCTCGAAGTTGAGCATCACCCAGCAGTCGGGAGAGATTCCCTCCAGGTCGCTCCATTCGCGCAGTTCGATATGCTCCTCGCGCCTGCACAACTCGCCTATAAGGTCTTCGTCGTGCCAGCGCGTGAAGACGATGAGTTCCTGCGAGAGGTTGTGCATACGTGTCTTCACTACCGAGGTATACCATTCCCAGCAGTTCTCGCGCACGACAGGCGACTCGGCCTCCATTGCATCTTTGTAAAGGTCGTCGAGGATGAAACAGTCCACGCGGTTGCCCGTTAGCGCCCCCTCGCGACCCACCGAGAGCAGTTCGCCGCGATGACCTATAATCTCCACCTCATCCGACGTGCGTATGTATTCCGGAGGACGCGAACCCTTTTTAATCGTCGTTTCGGGGAATAGTGCCGCATACTCCTGCGACTCGATTATGCGCTGCACGCGACGGTTGAACTTCGATGCGAGCGATGCGGAGTACGACGCTATGGCTACCCTCAGGTCGGGGTCTATGCCGAGCATGAAGGCCGGCAGCAGGGTAGTGGCTCCAACACTTTTACCGTGTTGCGGAGGCATAGTTATTATAAGGCGTCGCACATTCCCTGCGGCGAACTCTCCCAGCAGACGGTAATAGGTTCGATGAAATGGCTGAAACTCCAGGAAGGGGTATACAGCCCTGGCGAAGGCGGAGAAGTCGATGACCTCTGCCGCAGAGGTGTCGGTTGCGACATCTGCGGCACATCTCTTTTTTCGTGTCATAATTTATCTGTTGTTTTGAAAAAAAATCATTGGCAGACCGTTTTTCCGATGCGAAAGAGGTGTGGTCTGCCACTCTTTTGCGACGGCGGGTGCATCGCCCGCAGGTAGGATATGCCGTCGCGCTGCGCTTGGCGGCCATAGCCGCACTCGTCGAGTCTCTCTGCCGTCAGAACAGGAACTCCCTGAGCGTCGAGAATGAGAAGTCGTTCAGGTCCTCTCCATTATCGTCTCTCGTGTGGAACTCCCACCATACCGGCACGATATCCGATATGACGGTCGCCGTGCCTTCGGGCAGTTCTCGTTTCGAGCGGTATACTACGGCCGAGATGGTGAGTCGGCAGTCGGTGTCGCCGTGCTGCCACTCGATGCTTCCGGAGAAGTAGCCTCTGCCGTCGATTGCGTCGAGAAGTTTTTGCGCAGTCTCGCTGTAAAGATTGTCGCTGATAGTGTACATTAGATTGTTGAATATTATAAATATTAAATAGTATTGTTTGGTCGTTTGAGATAAATGTTTTAACTTTGCGATGCAAATATAAGTTCAAAAATTGAATTTTATAACTAAAAAGTTCAAAAATTTAACATCGGTTTTTTTGATAGAAGGGGTATGAGGGATAGAATAAAAATGATAAGAAAGGCTTTGGGTATAACCCAAGAGCAACTGGCACAGCGACTTGGCGTCGGCAAGGCGGCATTGTCGATGATAGAGACCGGCAAGGCGAGTCTTTCGGCGCGCAACAAGCATATACTGATACAGGAACTGAACGTCAATCCCGAGTGGCTTGACAGCGGTCGCGGCGAGATATTCAATGCCAAAGTCGATTTGACTGACTTCAGTTTGAGAACCGATAACACATTGCCGATGCAGAGCGTACCTCTGTATTCGGTTGAGGGTACGGCGGGCTTGGTGCCTCTGTTTGCCGACGACAATAATATAAAGCCGGTGAACTATATCCACATACCCAATCTCCCGAAGTGCGACGGTGCGATATATGTTGTCGGCGATTCGATGTACCCCCTTCTTAAGAGCGGCGATATCGTTCTTTACAAGCAGTTGCACGATTTGGGCGATATTTTCTGGGGCGATATGTATCTGCTCTCGATAGATATCGACGGTGAGGAGTATATCACGGTCAAGTATGTTCAGAAGTCGGATGCTGAAGGTTGTGTGAAACTCGTCAGCCAGAACCCGCATCACGCGGACAAGGATATTAGGATGGAGCGCATAAGAGCCATTGCACTTGTCAAGGCGAGTATCCGTATGAACTCCATCAGATAATAGATAATAAAAGATAAGAAATCAATCTTACTCTCTTATGCCTTGTGAACGACGTCGTATAGAACTTCTGGCGCCTGCACGCGACTATGCATCTGCCGTTGATGCCATTGACTGCGGAGCCGATGCGGTCTATATCGGTGCTTCACGTTTCGGTGCGCGCCATGCTGCCTGCAATACGACGGAGGATATAGCCCGGGCTGTTGAGTATGCACACCGCTACGGAGCAAGGGTATACGCTACGCTCAATACGCTGCTCTTCGACGATGAGACGGAGAGTGCGCGCGCGCTTGCCAACGAGGTTATAGCGACCGGTGCAGATGCTCTTATAGTGCAGGATATGGCCTATTGCCGTATGGGTCTTGAGGCTGAACTGCACGCTTCGACACAGATGTTTAATGCCGCACCCGAGCATACGCACTTCCTTGCAGAATGCGGTTTCGCACGCGTAATACTTGAGCGGGGATTGACTCTCGGACAGATAAGAGCCATTGCCGCTGCAACCGACGCCGAGATAGAGTGTTTCGTTCACGGTGCTATCTGTGTGGGTTATAGCGGACGATGTTTTCTCTCCCGTTCCGCCGGTGAGCGCAGCGGCAACAGAGGGGTATGCAGCCAGCCGTGCCGTCTGCCCTATGATTTGAAAGATGAACGCGGAAGAGTTGTGTTTAAGGGTAAACATCTGCTCTCGCTGCGCGACCTCTCACTCGGTGAGAGGGTAGGCGATTTGCTCGATGCAGGCGTTACCTCGTTCAAGATTGAGGGAAGACTCAAAGACCGTATCTATGTACGCAATACCGTTGCCTGCTACCGTCGTATTTTAGACGAGGCGCTTGCAGTGCGGCCGCATCTTGTTCGTGCTTCGTCGGGCAGCAGCCGCTGCGATTTTATCCCCGACCTCTCAAAGAGTTTTACGCGCGGAGGCACTCGGTACTACCTTGACGGCAAGTGCGGCGGATGCGCATCATTCGATACGCCCAAGGCTGTTGGCGAGTATATGGGACGTGTCAGGAGCGTTACCAGAAGGGGTTTTACGCTTGATGGCAACTCCGTGTCTCTGCCCGGTGCCGGCGACGGATTATGCTTCGTTACGGAAAACGGTGCAGTCGGTACGGGTGTGAACGGATGCGAGGGCGAGATGATAATCCCCAACCGCACTGAGGGAATAGTTGTCGGTGCAGATGTCTACCGCAACTTCGACCGTGCCTTTGCTGCGGCTGCCGGAGGAGCGCGTCCGCGTCGTCGCATCGCGGTCTCGGCCAAGGTTGAGATAGGCTGCGATATGGCGAGGGTGCTGTTTTCAGACGAAGACGGCAATGTGGCGGAAGCACAGCACATTGGTGTGCTCGGGCAGGCTTCGGATGCTTCGAAGATGAACGATGTCGTGCGCGCACAGATTTCAAAAACGGGTGATACGATATTCGATGCGACAGAGGTTGTTGTTGAGAATCCGTCGGGGCTTTTCGTCCCTGCGTCGGTGCTGAACGGCCTGCGCCGCACGGCACTCGGGACGCTGCTCGAAAAACGTCTGGAGAGTATGATGAAACCGCGCATCTTCAAAGAAAATATCTCTGCGCGCTGCTATAAGAGACGCCTTGAGGCGTGCGACAATGTAACTAATTCGCTCGCGGAGACGTTCTACCGCGAACACGGCGTGGAGAGTATGGAGCGCGGACTTGATTTGCTTCGCTCTACGCGCGGCGAGGTGGTTATGCGTACTCCATACTGCATAAGGCGCGAGATAGGAGAGTGTCTGCGTGAGGGCAGCACCCTGCGCGGCGATTTGTTCCTCGAACACGGATTGAACCGCTACCGGCTGCAATTCGACTGCGCGCGTTGCGAGATGTCGCTTGTGGATTGCAGTCGTTAATAGAACTGACAGAGCCAATAAAGCCAAATAGAAAAGCATAAAAGCAAAGTAAGATATATGTATAGGAGAGAGGATTTGACACCGTCATTTTCTGACTATGAACTTATCGATTCCGGCGATTTCGAGAAGTTGGAACGCTTCGGGGAGTATGTTACCCGCCGTCCCGAACCGCAGGCTGTATGGCATCGCACGCTGAGCGAGGAGGAGTGGCGCCGCAGAAGCGATGCCGTCTTTCGCCGTGATGAGAGGGGTGCGCGCAGCGAAAGTTCCAATGGAGAGAGAGGTCAGTGGAGTTTGCGCGATGGTGTGCCGTCGCGCTGGAGCGTGAGGTACCGCTATGGCGATATGTCGATACGTATGCGTATGGGTCTCACCTCGTTCAAACACGTCGGTATCTTCCCCGAACAGGCCTCCAACTGGAATTTTATCTATGACGAGTGCTGCCGTCAGCGCAAGTCGGGCAGCGTGCCTTCGGTTCTCAATCTCTTTGCATATACGGGCGGTGCGACGCTTGCGGCGCGAGCGGCAGGTGCCGAGACGGTTCATGTAGATTCGGTTCGTCAGGTGGTAACCTGGGCGCGTGAGAATATGGAGGCGAGCGGTCTTGATGGTGTGCGCTGGATTGTGGAGGATGCCTTGAAGTTCGTCCGCAGGGAGGTGCGTCGCGGAAGGGTCTACAGCGGTATTATTCTCGACCCTCCGGCATACGGGCGCGGCACCGACGGCGAGAAGTGGATTTTGGAGGAGAATATAGGCGAGATGCTCGAATGCTGTGCGCAACTGCTTGCTCCGAAAGGTGCTTTTTTGGTCTTTAACCTCTACTCTATGGGTCTGTCGTCGATGATTGCCCGCACATTGGTGCATACGACTTTCGGCGAGCCTGTCGAGGAGGAGTGCGGCGAACTGTTTTTTGAGGATTGCGGCGGCAAATCGCTGCCGTTGGGTACCTACTACCGTTTCAGACGATAGCGTCAGAGGGGGTAGTATATGACTGCTCCGGCTATTGCCGAGGCGATTATGATAAGTATCGGGTTTAACTTGAACAGCGAACCGACGAGCGCACCGGCAAATATAATCCAACTTATCCAGCCTGTAAAACTGGCCGCCTCGCCTTCTGCTGCGATAAGCATTATGGCCGCCGAGACAATCATACCTATTGCTACGGGCTTGATGCCTGCTACCGTACCTGCCACATATGGATTTCCGTGCAACTTGATAAAGAAGCGCGTTATGAGTATCATAAGCGTCATTGCCGGCAGACAAACGGCTGTCGTGGCTGCCAAGGCACCCCAGATGCCTGCCATAGTGTAACCTATGTATGTGGCTGAGTTTATGGCAATCGGCCCGGGCGTTATCTGCGATACGGCTATGATGTCGGCGAACTCCGAGGCGGTAATCCAGCCGTGCTGCACCACTATCTCATCCTCGATAAGGGCAATCATGGCGTATCCGCCGCCGAATCCGAAGAAACCTATCTTCAGATAACTCAAAAAGAGTTGGGCAATGATGTTCAGTGTTGTCATTTGCGCTCTTTTTTGTGTTGTTTGAATATCGTTGCCGCTATACCTGCTGCCGCGCCGGCAGCAAGTACCGGAACAGGCGAGAGCGCAAAGTACCACAGGCCGAAACCTATGAGCAGCGCCGCAATCTTCAGCGCAGGGTGCATTCCGCGCATAAGACCTGCCACTGGCGATATAATCAGTGCGACTACCGCAGGACGCATACCCTTGAATGCCGCATCCACCAGCGGATACTCCCTCACGTCGGTAAATACGGTGGCTATAAGAGTGATAATCGTAAAAGACGGCAACACCGAGCCGAGGACGGCAGCCGAGGCGCCTGCATATCCCCACATCTTGTAACCTACGAATACGGCTGTGTTTAGCGACAGCGGTCCGGGGGCGGACTGCGCAAGTGCAAGCAGGTCGGAGAACTCCTCACGTCCGAGCCAGCGGCGGTTGTCTATTACTTCGCGCTCGATGAGGGGTATCATCGCATAGCCTCCGCCGATGGTGAAGGCCCCTATCTTGAAAAACGAGACGAACAGCGATAACAACTCCTTCATACCTGCGAAAAGATTGGCTGACACCTACTTGTAGTTGGCTGCCGCGACCATCGCTACGGCCACCACAGCAGCAGTTTCGGTTCTCAAACGTTGCGGTCCGAGCGATATCGGCGTACATCCGCACTCTGCTGCGAGAACTGTCTCTGCGGGTGAGAAATCGCCTTCGGGACCGATGAATATCATAGCCTCGCCGCCCGGTATAATCTCCGAGGGGAGATAGCGCCGCTCTCCGAGACTCTTGTCGCAGTGTGCGATATACTTGCGGCCGGCGAATGGCATACGCATAGCCTCGGCAAATGGCGTCGGCTCATGCAGCAGCGGCAACGTAGCCTTGAGCGACTGCTTCATGGCAGATACAAGCACCTTGTTGGTACGCTCTGTGTTGAGTCTGCGCCGCTCGCTGCGCTCGCATTCGAGCGGTATAATCTCGCTTACGCCTATCTCGGCAGCCTTCTCGACGAACCACTCGAAGCGGTCTGCATTCTTGGTCGGTGCCACAGCCATTACAAGACGGTAGGGCAGTGGTTCGAAGTTGAACTCCGTATTTTCGACACGCACTCTGCACCTGCGGGCGTCGGCATCGGTTATGCGGCAGTGATGGATATTTCCCCGTCCGTCGGTTATATCCACCTCGTCGCCCTCACCCAGACGAAGCACGCGCACGCAATGCTTCGACTCCTCCGGCTCGAGGGTGTATTCCGGCAGGGTTATATCGGGAGCGTAAAATAGTTGCATAATGGTCGGCTGTAAGCGGTTTATACTCCGCAAAGGTAAATAAATGTATGCAAAAAGTACGCTGTTTGTACAATTTATCATATCTTTGACGTTGTTTTACTAATATTGTATATATTCAATAGTTATACCCAAAAAGTGAAGATGAGACAGTTTGGCGCTATATTTTTATCTCTTATGATACTCTTTTCATGCAGCCCCAAAGAGGAGAAGACGGGCAATCCGCTTGTTGAGGAGTGGGATACACCCTACGGCGTGCCTCCGTTCGAACAGATAGACAACAGTTGCTACGAGCCGGCACTGGAGCAGGCTATGTCGGTGCATGCAGCGGAGATTGCCGCCATCGTCGAGAATCATGATGAACCCACGTTCGAGAATGTTATAGAGGCTTATGACCGCTCGGGAGAGTTGCTCTCGCGTGTACGCAATACGTTCGAGATGGTTTGTTCGGCCGACCGTGATGATACGCTTGCCGGTGTCGAGGAGCGTATGATGCCACGTATAGCGGCTCACTACGATGAGATTCTCCTCAATGATAAACTCTTTGCCAAGATATCCGAACTCTACAATAAACGCGGCGCGTTGGAGTTGGATGCGGTGCAGATGCGTCTTCTGGAGAAGATATATGACAGTTTCGTGCGTGCCGGAGCGCTGCTCGATGAGAATGGCAAGAAACGTTTGAAGGAGATAAATGCCGAGTTGTCGCTCGTGGCGGTGAGGTATGGAAACAACCTCCTCTCCGCGACAAACGACTACTCCCTGCTGCTCACCGGCGACCAACTTGACGGTCTGCCGGAGAATCTGCGTGATATGGCCTCCGAGGCTGCCAAGGCGGCAGGCGAGAATGGTAAATGGCTCTTTACGCTCCACCGTCCCAGCATATTCCCGTTTCTGACCAACTCAACACGCCGCGATTTGCGTGAGCAGATATACAAGGCTTATATATCGCGCTGCGACGGCGGCGAGTACGACAATCGCGGACTTGTCAATGACTTCATCCGCCTGCGTACCGAAAAGGCGCATCTTCTGGGTTATGACTCCTACGCCGACTATGTTGTCTCGGACCAGATGGCAGGCAGCGTGAGTGCCGTATACGAACTTTTGGAGAGTATATGGCCTATGGCACTTCAGCGGGCGAAGGATGAACTTGCCGAGATGGAGAATCTCGCGCGTATAGACCTTGGCGACAGCGATTTCGAGGCGTGGGACTGGTTCTACTACGCCGAGCGCCTGCGCAAACGCAACTACAATCTCGACGAAGAGATGCTTCGTCCCTACTTCGCGCTTGACAATGTGCGGCAGGGTGTCTTCTTCCTCGCCAACCGTCTGTACGGCATTACATTCCGCCCTCTGAATGTTCACGGCTACAATAGTGATTGCTCGGCATATCAGGTATGCGATGCCGACGACACCCATATAGGCGTACTCTACTTCGATTTCTTTACGCGCCCGGGTAAGAGCGGCGGTGCGTGGTGCGGATATTTCCGTGAGCCGACCTATGAGAACGGAACGCGCACGGCGCCGGTTGTGGGTATAGTGTGCAACTTCGCACGACCCGCAGAACGGGGCGTCGCCCTGCTTTCGTCGGACGACGTGGAGACGCTTTTCCACGAGTTCGGCCACGCTCTGCACTTCCTGTTCTCGGATGCGAGGTATCGCGGTCTGTTAGAGGTCGAGGGCGATTTTGTCGAGTTGCCGTCGCAGATTATGGAGAACTGGGCATTCGAACCCGAGGTGCTGAAAAATTATGCCACCCATTACCGTACCGATGAGGTTATGCCCAAATACCTTATCGAGAAACTGCGCACAGGAGGGGTGTTCAACCAGGGCTTCGCCACGACGGAGCTTGTAGCTGCCGCATTGTCCGATATGGATATACACTCTCTAACCACGTATGACGGCGAGATAGATGTGGCCGGCTTCGAGCATAAGGTACTCACGGAGAAGCGCGGTCTTATCCCGCAGATAGTGCCTCGATACCGATACCCATATTTCAGCCATATATTCGACGGCGGCTATTCGGCCGGCTACTACTTCTATGTCTGGGCCAATGTCCTCGATAAAGATGCTTTTGCCGCCTTTGCCGAATCGAAGGATATCCTTGACCGCCGCACGGCAGAAAGATTCCGCCGCGAGATACTCTCCAAGGGCGGTTCTGTAGACGGTATGACGATGTACCGCGCATTTCGCGGTGCCGACCCCGACCGCAAAGCGCTGCTCAAGGCACGCGGATTGTGGAATGAACCCGAACCCGAAGATGAGGAAGAGGTCGTGTCGGAGGATACGGACTGGAGTGTGGATGACGACCCCTCCGCAATGGAATATTAAGGAGTATTAATACGCTTATAAATATTGATTGTCAAATAAATAGATGAAGATTCCGAATTATGAAACTTACAAGTAAAATCTTTACGCTTATGTATCTGTCTGCATTGATGTTCGGTTGTTCCGATATGCCCAAGGTCAATATGCCGGAGGTGGACAAGAGCAATCCTCTGCTTGCGGAGTGGAATACTCCGTTCGAAACGCCGCCGTTTGACAAAATCGAACTGTCGCACTACAAACCGGCATTCGAGACTGCCGTAGCGGTGTCGCGTGCCGAGATTGAGGCCATTGCAACCAATCCCGCAAAACCCACTTTCAAGAATACGATAGTGCCTCTTGAGCAGTCGGGTATACTTCTCTCTCGCGTGTCGGGTATTTTTTACAATCTGCTTGAGGCTGACGCCTCGCCCGAGATGCAGCAGATATCGCTCGAGGTGCAGCCTATGCTTACGGCGCTCTCTAACGATATCTCGCTCGACCCGCGCCTCTTTGCTCGTGTGAAGGAGGTCTACAACAACCAGCCCAAAGGTCTCTCGAAAGAGGATAAGGCTCTGCTTGAAAAGACCTATAAAGATTTCAAACGCAGCGGCGCCGACCTCAATGACGAGGATAAGGAGTTGTATCGCCGCTATACAAGCGAACTCTCTGAACTTACGCTGCGATTCGGACAGAACTCACTGGCTGCAACAAATGCCTTTACTCTCAATATCACCGATGAGAGCAAGGTTGCCGAACTTCCCGACTTCGTGCGTGAGGGTATGGCCCTCGAGGCTGCAAGTCGTGGCGAGAAGGGCTGGACGGTAACGCTCCAGGCACCGAGTTACATACCATTTGTAACATACTCCTCGCAGCGTGCCGAGAAAGAGCAGTTGTGGCGTGCATATCAGTCTCGCGGTCTTGGCGGCGAGTTCGACAATTCCGAAAATGTAAAACGCATAGTCGAACTGCGTCTCAAGATAGCCAATCTTCTGGGTTACGACAGTTATGCCGACTATGTTCTCGAAAACCGTATGGCGCAGAATACAGCTGCCGTGCAGAGCTTCCTCAAAGAGTTGCTGGATGCCACTAAGGAGTACGCCGACCGCGACTACGACACCATCAGCGAGTTTGCACATTCGCAGGGCTTCGATGGCACTTTGATGCCCTGGGACTGGGCTTACTGGTCCGACAAGTACAAGCAGGAGCGCTATGCACTCAACGACGAGATGGTAAAACCCTATTTCAAACTCGAGAATGTTATCTCTGGCGTGTTTATGCTTGCCGAGAAACTCTACGGTCTGCAATTTACGCCGCGTGAGGATATAGCGGTATACCATCCCGACGTCAAGGCATACGAGGTGAGCGATGCCGACGGCACAAAGATAGCGGTACTCTACCTCGACTTCTTCCCCCGTGCCTCGAAGCGTGCCGGAGCGTGGATGACCGAGTTCCGCAGTGCGTTCAGCGTGGGCAACAAGAAGATGTATCCTTTGGTGTCGCTTGTGATGAATTTCACAAAGCCCACCGAGACAAAACCGTCGCTTCTTACCTTTGAAGAACTCGAGACCTTCCTTCACGAGTTCGGACACGCGCTGCACGGAATGCTTGCCGAGGGTAAATACGAATCCGTTAATGGTACCAATGTATACCGCGATTTTGTCGAGTTGCCGTCGCAGATTATGGAGAACTGGGCTACCGAAAAAGAGTTCCTCGACCTGTGGGCCAAGCACTATGAGACCGGCGAACCTATCCCTGCCGAACTTGTGGAGCGTATCGTCGATGCGCAGAACTATCTTGCCGCCTATGCCAATGTGCGCCAGCTCTCATTCGGTATGACGGATATGGCATGGCATACGCTTACAGAACCGTTTGCCGGCGATGTGGCGTCGTTCGAGGCTGCCGCTATGGCACCTGCGCAGATATTGCCGGCGGTGGACGATACGGCTGTCAGCACATCCTTTACGCACATCTTTGCAGGCGGTTATGCGGCCGGTTACTACGGATATAAGTGGTCTGAAGTTCTCGAGGCCGATGCCTTCTCGCTCTTCAAGGAGAAGGGTATCTTCAATCCGGAGGTTTCGACATCGTTCCGCCGCAATATTCTCTCGCAGGGCGGACACGAACACCCGATGGAACTTTATGTGCGTTTTCGCGGACACAAACCCGAGGTCAAGGCACTTATCGACAAGATGAATCTCGGTAAATAGCAGTGAGCATAAGGAGTATGGTAATAACGGGTAGTCCCGCAACCTGATTTCCCGCTCCCGCATAAGCAGATGCGCCGTCCTTTTTGGACGGCGCATCTCATTTTGCTGTCTCTTTGTTGTTGCTTTGTTATTTCTGTGCGGTCGCTCCGAACTCCATAAGGTATGCCTTGATAAAACGGTCTATATCGCCGTCCATTACAGCATCTACATCCGAGGTCTGGCACCCCGTGCGGTGGTCTTTCACGCGGCGGTCGTCGAATACATAGGAGCGAATCTGCGAACCCCACTCTATACGTTTCTTGGTCGCCTCAAGGGCCTGCTGCGTCGCCATGCGCTTGTCCAATTCGCGCTGGTAGAGTTTCGATTTGAGTATGCGCATGGCATTCTCGCGGTTCATCAGTTGAGAGCGTGTCTCGGTGTTCTCGATAAGGAACTCGACGGCTTCGCCGGTGTCGGCATCCTTACCGTGATATCGCAACCTGACACCCGTCTCAACCTTATTGACATTCTGACCGCCGGCGCCGCTTGAGCGATATGTATCCCACTCTATATCCGAAGGGTTTATGACAATCTCTATCGAGTCGTCTATGGCCGGCGATACGAATACCGAGACGAATGTTGTCTGACGTTTGTTGTTGGCATTGAATGGCGACAGGCGTACCATACGGTGTACGCCGTTCTCGCTCTTGAGGTATCCGTATGCGTAGTCGCCTTCGAACTCTATGGTACAGGATTTTACGCCTACCTCGTCGCCTGCCTGATAGTCGAGAACCTTAACCTTGTAGCCGTGCGCCTCGCCCCAGCGCGTATACATACGCAGCAGCATATCCGCCCAGTCGAGAGCCTCGGTGCCGCCTGCGCCTGCATTGATATCCATTATGGCGCCCATCCTGTCCTCCGTCCCGCGCAGCATATTGCGCAGTTCGAGAGCCTCTATGGCCTCTGTGGCAGCGGCGTATAACTCATCTATCTCCTGCTCTGCGGCAAGTCCCTCCTTCACGAAGTCGGGCATCAGCGAGAGGTCTTCGACGAGCTTCGACACACGGTCGAAATCGGTTATCCAACTCTTGAGCGAGGCTACCTTGCGCAGTTGCATCTCGGCTTTCTCGCGGTCGTTCCAGAAATCAGGCTCGAGAGTCTTCTCCTCCTCGTTGGCGAGTTCTATGCGCAGCCCCTCCACCCCGAGAAACCTCTCGAGGTCGGCACAACGCTGCTGAGCCTCCTTTATCTGTTCCGGCAATACCATAATACAATAATCGGCTTTACTCTATCTCCCAGTCGAAGCCGTCCTTGCGGTCTTTGACTCTTATGCCTATGGCTGTCAGACGGTCGCGTATAGCATCGGAGGCAGCCCAGTCTCTGTCTGCCTTGGCCTTCATACGCATCTCGAGGAGCATATTTACCAAAGGCGATACGAGGTCTTTGCCGCCGCCTGCCGTTGCAGCCTTCTCGTCGCGCAGACCGAGGATATCGAATACCCAGCGATTAACCGTTGCGCGCAACTTCTCCAAATCTTCTGCCGAGGCACTCTGCTGCCCCTCCACAAGTTGGTTGAATATTCGTACCCAGTCGAACAGTACCGATATTACGGCTGCCGAGTTGAGGTCGTCGGCCATAGCCTCTTCGCAACGCTCCGCCAGTTCGTCGGCATTGATTGTCGAGGCATTCGACGGCTTTGCTTTGCCGAGGGCTTCGATACCCTTCATAAGGCGGTCGAGACCCTTCTCTGCTGCCTGCAAGGCGTCGTTGGAGAAATCGAGCGTCGAGCGGTAGTGCGCCTGGAGTATGAAGAAACGGATTGTCATAGGACTGTATGCCTGCTCCAAAAGCGGGTGCGTACCCGTAAAGAGCTGTTCGAGGGTTATGAAGTTGCCCAGCGACTTGCCCATCTTGCGTCCGTTGATGGTTATCATATTGTTGTGTACCCAGTATTTGGCCGAGTCGTGTCCGAGAGCCGAAGCGGATTGCGCTATCTCGCATTCATGGTGCGGGAACATAAGGTCCATGCCGCCGCCGTGAATATCGAAACGCTCACCGAGATATTTGGTACTCATTGCCGAACACTCCATGTGCCACCCGGGGAAACCGTCGCTCCAGGGCGACGGCCAGCGCATGATATGCTCCGGCGAAGCCTTTTTCCAGAGAGCGAAGTCGTATGAGTGGCGTTTGTCGCTCTGACCGTCGAGTTCGCGCGTATCGGTAACGATATCATCGAGGTTGCGCCCCGAGAGAACACCGTAACGGTGGCGGCGGTTGTAGTTCTCGACATCGAAATATATCGAGCCGTTGGACTCGTAGGCGTCGCCTGCATCCATTATGCGTTTTATGAACTCTATCTGCTCAATGATGTGTCCCGAGGCGTGCGGTTCTATCGATGGCGACAGCACGTTCAGCTCGTCCATCGCTGCGTGGTAGCGCTCGGTATAGTAGTGAGCCACCTCCATAGGTTCGAGTTGCTCGAGACGTGCCTTTTTTGCGATTTTGTCTTCACCTTCGTCGGCATCGTGTTCGAGGTGTCCCACGTCGGTTATGTTGCGTACATACCGCACTTTGTAGCCT
Source organism: Alistipes sp. (assembly GCA_022511295.1). GTDB lineage: Bacteria > Bacteroidota > Bacteroidia > Bacteroidales > Rikenellaceae > Alistipes. The sequence goes on from JAFLRT010000002.1 coordinate 39,057, forward strand.
TCGGCCTTGAGATAGCGGAACAGCAGGTCGAATGTTATGGCAGGGCGTGCGTGTCCCAGATGTGGGTCTCCGTATACGGTAGGTCCGCAGACATACATACCCACGAGGGGCGGATTGAGTGGTACGAACTCCTCTTTTTTACGGGAGAGCGTATTGTAGAGCATCAGTTTGGCTTTCATACCAAATGTAGGGATTAAATTTTGTACAAAAGTAGCAAATTTTCGGCTAATATCAAATTTCGTGTCAAGAGCATTCAGTAATCAATATTTAATCTTTCAAACATCCCAACGCTATCACCTTTACTCCGTCTTCACGGGTATAAGCGAACTCTCCGCCTGTGTTATAACTGTCATCAAATCCGGTTCGTGCAACGGAGCCTGTTTCCCGGTCTCGTTTTTCACCCGTATCAATCGCTGAATTTCCGGCAGATTCATCGAGTTCATCCTGCGTTCAGTTGTGCAGCGGACGCAATTATCTGCAAAATAGTCTCGATATGGAGGATATGATAAAATAAATATTCGGATTTTGCCGTTAAATGTTTATCTTTGCAAACTATCGGAAAATTTTCAGATATATGAATTTCAAACTCTGGAACAATATTACCGGCTGGGTGGTTTTTGCCATCGCAGCGACGGTCTATCTCCTTACAATGGAACCGTCATCGAGTCTTTGGGACTGCTCCGAATTTATCGCTACATCGTATAAACTCGAGGTAGGACACCCTCCCGGGGCGCCGCTTTTTATGATGATGGCGCGTATAGCAACGCTATTCGCCCCCTCGACACACTATGTGCCGATAATGGTAAACGGAATGAACAGTATCGCCAGCGCGTTCTGCATACTCTTCCTCTTCTGGACCATAACCCATATCGTCCGCAGGTTCTTTACCCGCTCCGGCCGCGAAATGAGCAAGGCTGACGCCATTGCGGTATTGGGTGCGGGTGTTGTCGGAGCCTTGGCATATGCCTTTACGGATACATTCTGGTTCTCGGCATACGAGGGTGAGGTATACGCTCTCTCGTCGATGTTTACGACGCTTGTGGTATGGCTTATGTTCAAATGGGAGGAGCATGCCGACGAGCCGCATGCCGTGCGGTGGCTTATCCTTGTGGCATACCTTATGGGTCTTTCGATAGGTGTCCATCTGCTGAACCTGCTGACCCTGCCGGCATTGGTATTCATATACTATTTCCGCAAGGCGAAAAATGTAACTGTTAAGGGGTGTATATTGGCGACGATTGTGGCAGTGGCCATTCTGGGCGTTGTGAATGGTATAATCATCCCCTATACGGTCTATGTGGGCGCAATGGTAGACGTGCTGTTTGTCAATAAGTTCCACCTGCCTGTCAATTCGGGTATGATATTCTATGTCTTTGCGCTCTTTGCGCTGTGCGGCGGCGCCATCTACTACACTCACCGCAAAGGCATGGTGCTGGCAAACACGATAGTTCTGGCGCTTACGATGATACTTCTGGGCTTCTCATCCTACGCCTCGGTAACGATACGCGCTGCGGTCAATCCCCCGATGAACAGCAACGACCCCGACAACCCCCATGCGCTGCTCTCGGTGCTGAACCGCGACCAGTACGGCGTTGCGCCTCTGCTGAAAGGCCCTTACTATACAGCATACGACAGTCAAAAATATGATTCACACGATGACTATATAGGCGCTATCGACGACTATGAGTATGAGGATTACTACTGGTTTAACCGCGACTCCGGCAGTTATCAGAAGGATAAGAGACTTGTCGGTTACAAATTCTCTCCCGATTTGATTCACTTCTTCCCCCGTATGTGGAACCCGGTCAAAGATGACATCGAATATGCCGGCTGGGCGAACTACAAGACAAGGTATGAGCAGTATCAGGATGAAGATGGAAGTCTCTATGTCGAGAGTGTGCGCGAACCGACCAAAAAGACGAGATTCGCCGTCAAGGGAGACAGGCCGGGCCGAAAGAGCGGCCGTCTTATCGAACCCACTTTCGGCGAGAATATTAACTACTTTATCAACTACCAGTTGGGGTATATGTACCTGCGGTACTTTATGTGGAACTTCGTCGGACGACAGGATGATATCCAGCCTGCGAATACCATAACAAACGGCAACTGGATTTCGGGCATACGTTTTATCGACGAGGCTTTTGTCGGGACGCAAACGGACCTCCCGCACGAGGTGGAGTCCAACAGGGCGCGCAACAAATACTATTTTATCCCCTTTATACTTGGTCTTATAGGTCTTTTCTACCAGCTTATGCGCGACCAGCGCAACTTCGTGGTGGTGTCGTGGCTCTTTATAATGATGGGCATTGCTTTGGTGGTATACTTCAATACATCGCCCTCGGAGCCTCGGGAACGTGACTATGTGTATGCCGGTTCGTTCTACGCCTTCTGTATATGGATAGGTCTCGGTGTTTTGGCAGTAAAGGAGTTTTTTGAGTATATCTCCAAGCGCAGCAATGCTGCCGTGTCGGCAGCCGCGACGGTTGTCTGCCTCTCGGTGCCTGCCATCCTCTGCGCACAGAACTGGGACGACCACGACCGCTCGGGACGTACCATCGCACGCGATATGGGTTGGAACTATCTCCAGTCCGTGCCGCACAATGCCATTATCATCAACTACGGCGACAACGATACCTTCCCTCTGTGGTTCAATCAGGAGGTGGACGGCGTACGCCTCGATGTGCGTATTATGAATACGAGTTATCTCGGCGGCGAATGGTATATCGACGAGATGAAGGGTGCGGCCAACGAGGCTGCGGGTGTTCCGTTCTCGCTGCCCCGAAGCAAATACTGGAATACCAACTCCTCTATTTGGGTTATACCGCTCTCCGATACGCTTAGGATGGATATAAAGGATGTTATCGACTTTATTCGCAGCGATGACAAGAGGACGAAGTACGACGGCTTGGACTATATCCCTGCAAGGAAAATAGTGCTGCCGGTAGACAAGGACAACGCCATAGCGGCAGGTATAGTCCGTGAGGAGGACAGAGACCTTATGGTGGACGAAATCGTTATCGACCTCAAGGGCCGGAGCCTTGACCGCTCCGATATGATGCTGCTTGACCTGTTGGCCAACTTCGACTGGAAGCGGCCGATATCCTTTACGCAGGTTCACTTCCTGCGGAAGTTCGGTCTGAGGGACTATTTGCAGTTTGACGGTTATTCATATCGTCTTGTGCCGATAAAGACGCCGGCTCGCGGAATTGATATCGGACGCATCGACCCCGATTATGTATATCCGCTGCTTATGGAGACCTTCCGTTACGGCAATCTGGCCGACCCCAAGGTCTATGTGGACTACTTCATCCAGTACAACCTCGAGGTTTCGGGCGCCCGTGAGGCCTTTGCGCGTGCCGCCAAGGCGTTTATAGAGCGTGATGACGACGGCGACAGGGAAAAGGCACTGGCTCTGCTCGACAGAGGTCTTGAAGTCCTGCCCACATCGCAGATACGCTTCACCGAGACCAATGCAATACCGTTTATCGAGTGTTACTATCTGCTGGGAGAGGATGATAAGGCCAACGCTCTGCTTCTTGAGTATGCCCATACCCTTATGGAGTATATAGAGCATTACGACAGGTTGCAAAACGGATACAGAGAGGCAGTCAGCGGTCTCATCAATACGAATGTCGAGATGCTGGAAATGCTGCTATATTACGCTCTCCGTTATAAACAGGAAGATGCGGCGCGTGAGATTTGGAGTAAATTGCGCGAGTATTATTCTGATATACCCAATATAAAAGTCCCCGAAGAGGAGCTTGCAGAAGCGGAGACGTATCTGTTTGGCGTATTCGATAACCAAGGGTATTACGAAGGTTACGAAGATAACGAAGATGCCTATTACGGGTCTGAGGCGTACGACGATGATGCGCTCGCCATGCGTGAATATACCGTAAGCGATGATGCCGATATCGACTATGTCGTAAATGATATTGTCTCGATTTTGGGGGCGCAGCAATAAGTGCCGACGCAACAGTAAAGCAGCAGTAAACAATAATAAAAAAACGATAACCCGAAAAAAAAGTATGAAAAAGATTGTTTTGACACTTCTGGCGGTCTCATTGTCGCTTGGTGTCATGGCAGGTGAGGGAATGTGGGTCCTGCCGTTTCTGCAAAAGAGTAATATTAAGGATATGAAATCCAAGGGTCTGAAACTCTCGGCCGAGGATATCTACTCCATAAACCACTCATCGCTTAAAGATGCTATCGTTATCTTCGGCGACGGCTGTACGGGTGAGATAGTCTCTCCCGAGGGTCTTATCTTCACCAACCACCACTGCGGATATGACGCCATACAGCAACTCTCGTCGCTTGAACACGACTACCTTAAAAATGGTTTCTGGGCTGAGAACAGGGAGGGCGAGTTGCCTGTCGATGGTCTCTCTGTACGTTTTATCCGTCAGATGATGGAAGTATCGGACCAGGTTCTGGGCAATGTACCCTCGATAGCAGGCTATGAGGAGCGTGCGCGTATCGTTGGTGAGAATATCGCAGCCATTGAGAGTGCTTTGAAAGAGCAGTACGAAGGGTGCGATATCCTTGTTGAGGATATGTTCGGCGGCAACAGCTATGTAGCCTTCGTTATCGAGAAATATGACGATGTGCGCCTTGTGGGTGCGCCTCCCACGAGCATAGGCAAGTTCGGCGGCGATACCGACAACTGGATGTGGCCGCGTCATACGGGCGATTTCTCGGTATTCCGTGTCTATGCAGACAAGGAGGGCAGACCGGCACGCTACTCCGAGGATAATGTGCCTCTGCAAACGGATACATTTCTGAAGATATCGATAAAGGGTCTCCGTGAGGGCGATTTTGCAATGGTTATGGGCTTCCCGGGTATGACCAACCGCTATATGACCTCGTATGAGATAGACCGTATGCTCGAGGTGGATAACCCGCAGCGCATATTTATTCGCGGTGAGCGCCTGGCTCTCCTCAAGGAGGATATGGAGGCTGACGACGCCGTGCGTATAAAGTATGCATCGAAGTATGCACGCTCGGCCAACTACTGGAAGAACTCCATCGGCAAGTCGCGCGGTGTGCGTAAGTTGGGCGTCAAGGCGAAGAAAGAGGCGCAGGAGGCCTCGTTCCGTCAGTGGGCGCAGAACAATACTCTCCCCGAGGAGGGATATATGGATGCTCTTGACAAACTCGAGCGCTATGTACGCGAGACGCGCGATATCGGAGCCTCAAAGCAGTATATCGCCGAGGCTCTGCTGTCGGCCGTCGAATTGACTATGGCACCTCACGGATTGTGGTATGTGGCTACGGTTGATGACCCGGAGATGTATAATTTTATGGTTGGCATCGATATCGCCAGCATGTATTATGATGAGTTCTACAAGGACTACAATATGCCTACCGACCGCAAGGTAGCATATCGTATGTTCGAGATTATGCAACAGAATGTCAAGGATTTGCCTTCGGTCTTTGCCGATGTTGTAGATGCACGCTTCGGCGGCGATACGCGCGCCTATGTGGATTGGCTCTATGACAATTCGGTCTTCGCCACGCGCGAGAAGTACAACGAGTTTGCAGCCGATTTCTCGAGGGAGCGATTTATGGAGGACCCTGCCGTACAACTCTATGTCTCGGTAAGGGAGAAGTATTCTGAGCTTAACGAGGCTCTTGCCGAGTATGTACCGCTATATGATGAGGGACACAGACTCTATATCGCTGGTCTTATGTGTCAGAATCCCGATAAGATGTGGTATCCCGACGCCAACTTCACGATGCGCCTTACATACGGCAACGTGCTTCCGTGCGTGCCTGCCGACGGTATGCGTTACGACTGGTTCACAACGCTGAAGGGTGTGATGGACAAGGAGGATTTGTCCAATCCGACGGAGTTTACCGTTCCCGAGAGATTGAAGGAGCTGTATGCTGCGGGCGACTATGGTCAGTATGCGGATAAGGACGGCACGATGCATGTCTGCTTCCTTGCAGACCTCGATATTACGGGTGGCAATTCAGGTTCGCCGGTACTCAATGGCAGGGGAGAACTTATCGGTCTGGCATTTGACGGCAACTGGGAGGCTATGTCGGGCGATATAGCATTCGAGCCGGAGGTTCAGCGCTGTATAGGTGTGGATGTACGCTACGTACTCTTTGTCATCGACAAATTTGCAGGTGCCGGCTGGCTCCTCGATGAGATGACGATAGTGAAGTAGGGTATAGAGGATACAGGATATTATAGAGTAAGGGTCGGACTGAAATCCGACCCTTGTTTTATACTATTGTTGCTTTGGTAAAAGTAGTTGAATATAAAATCCTCTGTTACTTACTTAACCTTTGAGTGTCGGCGCTGCTCTCTATTTCGCGTTTTCTGAACTGCCGGCCGCTGTTGAAACTGTACGATACGGAGAACACGAACGTCGGCCTGTTCCACCCTTGGGTCGTCTTGAGCGTGCGCACGAAATTCGCATCGTAGTATGTAAATACCTGGTTGTACGGCGGCAGAATATTGTATACGCCTGCCGAGAGCGACAGTTTGTCATTGAGCAGCCGCTTCTTTAATGAGGCGCTGAGTGAATGGCGGCTTTGGAGGCTGATGTTGGATATGTGCATACGCGACTGCCCGAAGTATTCGAGCGAGATATAGAACCCGAGCGGCAGATTGAAGGTCGTCGAGAGACTGCCCATAAGTATCGGATGAAATACCTGCCTGTCGCCTTTCGCGATGCGCGTACCGTTCCACCCGCCGGTGATATTTGTATTCAGCGACCACCACTTTGTCAGTTGAAACGGCAGATTGATGCTTGCGTAATACATCTCCGTGTGGTCGAGATTGTCGGTCAGGATGATGTTTTTGTCAGGGTTCTCGCTGTCGGATATTATGTGCTGCTCTATATCGTTCTTCACCATACGCATACCGAGTGTGATGGTGTACTTGTACTTCATGACGGCTGTCAGGGAGACATCGTTTGAGAATTGCGGCAGAAGGTCGGGGTTTCCGACCATATAGAGATACTCCGACATCTGGTTTCGCGCAGGGTTGAGCGCCCAGAAGCCGGGACGTCTTATCGTGCGTGCATACTGACCTGTAAGCATATATGACCGGTCCTGTGTCAGTGCCAATGATACGCTGGCATTTGGAAAGAGCGAGAAGTAGTTATGCTGCGCGATGCTGTTGCGTCCCGAGGTGAAGGTATACTCTCCGCGCAGACCGGCACTTAGTCCCCACCGTCCGAGTTGTGCATTGCCGATGATGTAGAGTGCCGCTATGTTTTCGGTGTACTTCACATTGTAGTCGTATTCGCCCTCACGAGGCATCCACTCACTGCCCTGCAACAGTTCATAGCGGCTGAAACTCGACATAAGATTGTTGGTATATTTGATACCTGTGGACATCGAGAATTTCTGCGAGAATATCTTGTTGTAATCCACGCCGGCGGTCGTTATGTTGTAGTTTGTGCCGGAGTTGTCGCGGTAGAGGCTGTCGCGAAGCAACGCAGGCATATCAGCGATTATTGTCTGCTTTGCGGAACGGTAGTCGTTGTTGCTGCCGGACTCCTGATGGGTGAAGTCTGCCAGAACCTTCAGCACGGAGCCGAGCGAGTCGAGTTTGGCAATGTAGTTGAATCGCGCTGTAAAGGTGTCCGAGGTGTTAAGTTGGTTGTAGAGGTCTTCAGTGCTGTTGGTAACGGCTGCCGCCGCATTATTCAGCACCGAACCCGATACTGTCTCGGTTTTGTTGTTAAAGCGCCCGTATTCGACCTCTGCACCCACGCTGTGGTTGTCGTTTATCTCGTATATGGCACCTATCTTGCCGCCGTAGAAGTTGTATCTCTCGTCGGCATCGCTGTTCGAGGAGATGGTATTGCTGCCGGAGGTGTAGCGTGTGCGGTCTGTTGCATACATCTTGCCCGAGAAGTCGGAGTAGTAGCCCCGGGCGCTAAGGGTCCACTTGCCGGTTTTGTAATCTATATCGAATGACGGAGTGTATGTATGCCGCAGCGATGACTGCATGGTTTGAAATGTTATATTGCCCATAACACCATCTTCGCGCCGCTGTCGGAGCGTTATTTTTATTATGCCGCCCGACGAGTCTGCATCCATATCGGCACCTGCTATCGGCACGACCTCGATTCTCTGTATATCCTCATTCTTGATGTTGCGCAGATAACTCAGTAGACGGTCGCCGGTGTATCGCACCTCACGGTCGTTGATATAGACTTTGGTGCCGCTCTTGCCGTAGATTGTTATGTTGTCGCCATTGATAAAGACACCTGGCGAGACCTCTAACAGTTCCACGCCGTCCTTGCCTGCGGCCGAGGGCATATTGGCTACATCCACGACGAAACGGTCGGCTTCGCGTCTTACGATTTGCGCCACGACCTCCACACCGTCTATGTTTACCGATTCGGCCTCAAGGATTATGACACCTGTATCCATAGCCTCATCCCCGACGGTTATCGTACGCTCGACAGTGGTGTAACCCAGAAAACCTATCGAGAGCAGATACTCGCCCTCATTGAGCGAGAGGGTGAAATATCCGTCATTGTCGGTTGCTGCACCCGCAGCCTGCGTGTTGTCCTGCAATGCTACGACATTGGCATAGGAGACGGGATTTCCGTCTGTCGCCGTTACGCGACCCGTTACTGGTGTCGCTGCGGTTGCCGCGAACTGTACCAATGACAGCAGTGCTGCCGCTGTGCCGGCTAAAATGAGTAATCTGTGTTTCATATCTTTCTGCGTATCTGTTGCTGAAACCTTTGGCAGACAACGGTACATATCAATATAACGTTGCTTCTGCGGTTTTAGTATATCTACGCTGCAAAGATATATATTTTCTTTTATACTATGCAATACATAGTAGATAATTTTTTTAATTCGTGATGCAAATTTCCGGCGGAAGGGGTATGCTATTTGATAAACAGGCGGATTGTGTCGAGAGCGGCGAAACCCTCAATGGTCAGCACTTCGCCATCTTTGTAACGGAAAACGAATGGGAACCCCGACACCTCATCATCGGGGAATTTGAACATGTAAAAGTCGGCGCCATCGGATTTGCCGAGGTATTTGAAGTGCGAGCCATACATAGCGATTAACTCTTTGGCTGCCTCTTTGACTTCTGCGGGAATCTTCATCGCGAGGATAATTTTCTCAAGGAAGTTACTTCTTGCTGAAGAAATCGCGGAACATCGGTTTCAGAAACTCTTCGTAAAATAATATTACCAAGCCAACCGAAAACAAGAAACCTAAAATGTGTCCCAACATAATAACAATAGTTAGTGTCTTTTAGCAAAAATAATTAAAAATCCTTCAAACGACAAGCGACGGGCGGCAACTGCACTTTTCAGAACCTGAACTTTACGCCTGCATAGATGCTTCGGGGCATGGACGGACCGTAGATATAGCCTGAGTCGCGTTCAGCGCCCTTGTCGAAGTCGCGTTGATAGGCGTTGAAGATATTCTGCACGCCGCAGTTCACCTCCATAGCCATTGTTGCTGAGAATGGTATCTCGTATGATAGTTTTATCCCCAAATCAAAGAATCGCGGTGTGCGCACGGCTACATCGACAGGGGTGCCGGACCCGGCTATGTGCTGCACGAGCATAGAACCCGTATATGTTCCCGAGAGAGCAATATCGAAGTGTTTTACAGGTGTTATCGTCGAGGTGAGATATCCGTAGACGTCCGGTGTGCGGAACATACGTCTTTCGGCCGGTGTGTCCGGGTTGTCGCTCCACTGCTCGGCCACTTTGTAGCGGCTGCGCTGGAGTGTAACGCCTGCCTGGAGCTGGAACCACGAGGTGAATGCTGCCTTGCCCTCGATATTCATACCCATCACCATTGCACCCGTGCCGTTTGTGCGCTCCTTGATGGTGGCTCCCGACGTGTCGGTGAGACCTGTCTCGCGAAGCACGAAAACATCGTCCAACGTTGTGAAAAAGCCCTCCACAAGCAGATTTGTCTGCACGCTGCCGAAGGTGTGATAGAGGTCTGCCGAGAGGCTCACGCTGTGAGAACGCTCCTCGCGGAGATTGTCTGCAAGACGTATGGCTACTCTCTCTCCGCCGACGATTGCTATATGCATATCCTCGTCAAAGGCCTGCGGAGCGCGGAACCCGCTCGAGTAACTCACTCTGAGGTTGATATCTTTGGTGGGATTGAAGCGTATGTTTGCACGCGGTGAGAATATGGCTCTCTTAATAAGCGTATGCTTGTCCATACGGCAGCCGATAAGGAATGACCACTTGTCGTTTCTCCACTCGTTCTGTGCGTAGGCGCTGTAAATATGAACGTGCTGCATGGTATGGTGGTCATATCCGAGCGATTCGTCTTCGAGTGAGTTGTAGTTGTACTCCACTCCTGCCGTGAGGTCTGCCGGCATAAAGAGCAGACGACGGAAAGAGTGTATGTACTGCGCTCCTGCGGCCAGGGTAAGGTCGTGCGTGCGGCCGTAGGCATCGGGGTCCTGTCCTGCACCATAGTAACTCTTGCGAGCGGTGTTGTTGAATGAGAAATAGGCGTTGAAACGGTTTGCAAAGTCGGGCGACGAGATATCGAATGCCAGGCTGCCGGAGTTTATGGCGTGGTCTGTCTGCTCTGCTATGAGTGCTTCGTGCGGAGGACGGTTGAGTTTGTCGCCGCCGCGACGATACTCGTTTACGCCGCTGTATTGAAGTGTGAGACGCGAGTAGGTGCCTGTCTTCAGGAATGAACGCATACCGTATGAGAGGCTCTGCAATGCCGGTATCTCGGTAAAGCCGTCGCCGTTTCGGTCATATCCCGAGCGATGGCGGTTCTGTCCGTATACATATAGTCCTGCCCGGCGGTTGTCGGTTACGAGCGAGGCATTGGCCGATGTGATGTTGTCGAAGGCTGTGGAGAGACCTATGGAGGTTATGGTATGCGACGCCTCTGCTGAGTTTCGCAGCGGGTCGCGTGTTATGACATTGACCGTGCCTCCGATTGCCGACGAGCCGAAGAGGGCCGAGCCGCCTCCGCGCAGCACCTCCACGCGTTCTATCATCGAGGCGGGTATCTGCTCAAGACCGTATACGCCCGAGAGAGCCGAGAATACGGGATGCGAGTCGATAAGAATCTGCGAGTAGTGTCCGTCGAGACCGTTTATGCGCACCTGCATAAATCCGCAGTTCTGGCAGTCGTCCTCCACGCGCAGCCCGGGCTGGAAGCATAGACCTTCGGAGAGGGTCGCGGCGTTTATTTTGTTGAACAGTTCTGCGTTTATTATGCTGACCAAAGCCGGTGCCTGCCGTTTGGATGTTTCGCTGCGGCTTGCCGATACCACCACGCCGTCGAGTTGCATCGCCTGCTCGGCGAGGACGAAGTTAAGTTCTGTTGCCTCGCCTGCGCGCAGCGTTACCTTCTGCGATTGTGTGGTGTAACCCAGTAGCGAGGCCTCGACGGTAAAGTCGCCTTCGGGCAGGTTCTTCAGAAAGTAGTGTCCCGATGCATCTGTGGCGGTGCCTATCGTGGTGCCTTTGATTACGATATTTATATATGGCAGATGTTCTCCGCTTCCCTGCTCCACGACGTGTCCGTAGAGGTGTGTGTCTGTGCCTCGCTGTTGAGCATTGGTGCTCGCAGCCGCCGCAAATATTGATATTGCTGTATATAGAAAAAATCTCTTCATTGATTATATGGGTTTTACATCGTTGATATCTACCAGGTGGTGCATAATGGCAAATACGGTCAATCCTGCGGCGGTATGTATCTCAAGTTTGGCGCTGATGTTTCGTCTGTGCGTTGCTACGGTATGAACTGAGATGCAAAGTTCGTCGGCAATCTGTTTATTGCCTTTGCCCTGCGCAAGAGAGCGTATAATCTCAATCTCCCGCTCGCTCAATTCTGACAACGGTCTTCTCGATTCGGTGTCCGGGCCGTCTATCCCGCTCGCGGTTGCCAACGAGGTTTTGCTTTTGCTGAGACCCCTTTCCAACTTTTCCACCTCCGGCACGAAGAGCCGGTTCTCGACCTCGAAGTGCGACATCATATCCCTCTCGCACATAATGATATCGAACAGTACACGGCTCAGACGCGCACTGTCCTGCTGTTTGTAGTGATAGATGAAGATATCTTTCAGTTCTTTGAGTTTGGTGGCGGTATCGGCATGGCTTGTCGAGTAATGCGATATGTTGAAATTCTCATCTGTTTCGCCGCGCAGCAGCCGATTGACATATTCGAATATGATGTTGTTCTCGCACTCCATATGTTTGCGGACCTCGATGACGTAGTCATCGTAGAATCTTATCAGCAGCAGTGCGGCCTCGTCGGCGCTCCAGTTGTTGATTGCATCTATCATATTGTGGCGTATACGCGGGAGTTCGATTTCGAGAAACGAGGTGTGTGCGCGCTTCAGATATCCCATAAGCGAGTGCAGTGAGATTGAAGAGGCGTCGTATTTATAGCCGCTCAGGAGGTTGCATACGCAGAGGAATGTATCTGCATCGACACTGTTCTGCCGGCATATCTCTCCGATAGGGCTGTCCCCGAATCCGAACGGTATATCGAAGCGGCTTATCACGGGCAGCAGCATGATGTTGTCGCGTATAAGTTCTCTCATCGTGTCCGATATGTTGTATCCTTGTTGCTTGTCTGTCATTGTATTGATTTTTACAGTGCAAAGGTAACCATGTATATACAGATGTTCAATACCCGAAATGTGCTATTTTTTGCCTTGTCTGCTTGTCGGAGATGGCTGTTGAACAGTTTTAGTAATACATTTTAAGTATTGCCGATGGTGCTTGCATCGCAGTTGTTTGTATAAGTCCGGGTGTCAAAAGTGTTCCGGCAAATTTATGAAATATATTTAAAAATACAAATCGGACAATGCCTGATAAGCACCGTTTGCACTGCCTCTGCCCCCACCTCTTGGGGGCGGCGCAGCACCTCTTTGAGGTGCATTTATTTTTCGTCCGTGCCGGTTTTGATATCATTACAAAAAAGATATGAGCGTCGCAAATGACGCTCATATTCAGACTGTTCTGTATATATCCCGGGATGTTAATCCAAATCGTACAGCAGTTCGAAGTCATCGACCCACATCTCGCTCTCATCCGAACCGACAAAGTAGTCTCCAAGCCTCGATGAGGTGCAGACAATGATTATATGCGTCGGTTTGCGCGCAGAACGATACTCTATCGGCACCTCGAAGAGCGTCCAATCATCGCAGGAGGATGTAAAGAGTTTCTCGCCGTAACCTATGATACCATCTTTCTGTGGTGAGAAGAAAGTGGATATATCGCGCGTGTCGATTCTTATGGGAGAGGTCTCGGAACCGCCGAAGATGCTCGGGTCCCAGTCGCCGAGAGCGACATATACGATACCCTCATCGGGTTCGCCCAACTCTTTGCCCGAGCGGTTGGTTGCCGGCGCGCTGTTTACCGTTCCGCAGCGGTACTTAACCCAGACCCTGAATGCGGCCGGGCGCACCGTGAACGGACGGCCGAAGTCCACAAGTCCGTTGGCGCCTATCGTCTGTGCATAGTAGCCGGTATAGATGTTTCCTGCCGCGAACTTTTTGATACCAACGACATTGGCATTGGCTGACACCAAGTGTGCGCTGATTTTTCCGTTCGTTCCGGGTCGCAGGTCATCTTCGCAGGGCAGCGATACGTTCACGCCGGCAATCGACGAACCGTCGTTACCCGAACCCCAGAACGGCACTCCTCCTTCGGGGTAGGGGTACCAGGTCGAACTTCTCATATGCCACTGCTCGAAATCGCAGTTGGGTACAATAACCTTCTCTGACGTGGTAAATGTCTGCACATCAGATATATTATCATCGGCATATGCCATTATTTCGTAGGTTGTTTCGGGTTGCAGGTGGCGCAGCGTTACGGATATGTTGCCGCCGTTGCTGTGTATCCACTCTGCGGGAGCCTCGCTCCACTCCTCCTGCTGGCCGCTGCGTCGGTAGCGCAGACCGGTATCGGCATCGGATACGCCTGCAACGGTTATCCACGCGACATTTACACCCTCCATTACATCGAGAATCTCAACCGTCAACTCGCGCGGCAGCACATAGAGATTCCACTGTTCGCTGCGACCGTGAAAAACTACATCCACAAAGCGCACCGAACTGAAATCTGAAAGTTCTTCCTGCGAGGGCGACATCTCGCTAATCTCTTTCGGTCCGAGTTTGAGACTCTCCACCGTAACATTACGCAGGTCGTAGTCGTCGCGTATCCACGCCGTTGCCGTGCGGTTGCCGAGGTCGAACTCCGTCGCACCTATCTGCCCTTTGACAGTGAAATATCGCTCTATGTTCTGCTCGGCCTCTATTGTCCAATCGTAGTCTTGGTATAGTCCGAGTGTGAAGTATTTAGGCGCACGCAGGTCGAGAACCAAAGGCTCTTTACCGCTTGCCGCGCACTCGAACTCGGCAGGGTAGTGCGCACCCTCGGTGAAGGCGATGCGTGTGATTTTGACATTGCGTATATCGGTTCTCTCGTCAAGGGGAATCACCACCGTATGCTTTATGGGGTCTATACGGCATGCTCCCGCAGTGCCGTCGGCTTCGATTGCCGTTACTGCGAGTTCGATAACCGGATATGGTATATCGTTGCGTATGCACGATGCGGAGAGAATTATCGCTGCGACTGCCGCAAAAAATCTGTATGTTGTACTGTGCAGAGACATGGCATTACTCTTTTTTCTTGTTCCACAGATGAATGGTCATACCGATGCGGATATCGGTCAGATTGAGTTTGAACTGCATCTTCGAGGTCTGTCTAAGGCCGGTGAAGGCACCTGTCTCGTCGCTTTGGCTTATGCGGTTGTACTGAATACCGCCCAGCCCGAAGGATATCGTCCCGCAGACATTGGGGAAAATGTAGACGGCTAAACCCGGGTTGAAGTTCAACTTTATGCGGAAAATATCGGAGTTGGACTCTTTGCGCTCGCCGTCCGAGGTGTAGCCGAACGATTGAGTACCCGTTACGGCCATAAGTTCCAACTCGCTGAACAGACCGAAACGTCCCTTGGCGTCGAGAGGTGCGTATGAGCGGTGATAGATGCCGAATGAGTAGTTGTTGTTTGTGTAGTCCATGCCTCCGAGCGACATCTGAACATCATTCTGCTCACCCAGGTCGAGGGTTATGTTGCCCATACGTCCGTACATATGTGTATATCCGAAGCGCAGTCCTATGGCTTGATTGTTCGCCACGAAGTAGCCTATGTATGGATTTACGGTTACTACAGAGCCGTTGAGTTTCAGGTTGTCCAAAAGCAGATAGAGGTCCGTGTTATCGCTTGACAGCGTGCCGTAGGATACTGTTGCGCCTATCATGACCTCGCCTTTGTAGGCAAACGAATGCTTGCGCGTATCACGGTCTATGCGATTGCTCATTGGCAGGAAGCGCTGCTTTTTCACCGTGCCAGGCATCTCCTGCGCCGTATTTTCTTCCGCCGCAGTCTGCTGTGCCGCATTTTGTTCCGTTGCAGTCTGCTGCGCCGCAACATTTTCTGTTGCGGTATCTGAAATTATTAAAAAGTCGTTCTCGGTCTGTGCCGCCGAAGTAAGGGCTATTGTCAGAGCGGCGATTGTAAGTGTCAGTCGTTTCATATTCGTCGCATTTTATAGATAGAAAGCCATACCTACTCCGATGGAGAGGAGATTTACCTTGAAATTAAGATAACTCGTCGAGCGGTTTCCGGTCGTAACTTGGTTGTGTACCTGTTTGGCGCTCGAGTAGTTGAATCCCAGTACGCCGATATTGACCTCAAAAGCGACGTTGTTCGACGCGAAGGCCACGATACCCGGGTTAAGCCCCAAAGAGACGGAGTAGCCGGTCTGGTAGGTGCCTTTTATCGGTGTGCCTTCGGCGAACTTGGCCTGCTTGCCGCCCATGCTGAGTTGACACTCGGTAAAGAGCGCAAAGCGTTTGCTTTGACCAAGCGGAATGTACTGACGCCATACGGCAGCCACCTCATAGGAGTGCTGCAATGCGTAGTAGTAGTCCACGCCCATGTTTATATCGCCCATATTAAGTTCGCCGCCGTCAATCTTGAGCAGCGAGCGCGAGTATATTACTCTTGCACCTATTGCCATATTGCTTCGCGGTGCGTAGGCAATCAGCGGGCTGACCTTTACAGAGTAGCCTTCGGACTCTATGCCCTCGATAACGAGGAAAGAGTAACTGTCGTTGGAGTGCGTCGAGTAGGATGCCGTACCTCCGAATATCCACTGACCCTTGGGGACAATCTCCACCGAAGGCTGCGACAGACCTCTTATGGCTCTGCGCTGATTGGGTGTCATCTCGTCGAGAGAGAGTTCCAGCGGCTTTTCGTCGACCGTCGAGACGCTGTCCGGCGCTGCGTTATGCCCGTCGGCTGCCACCTGCAACCCGTATGCGCACACATCTGCCGCATAGGCAGTGGTGCCTCCCGAGAGCAGGGCCAGTGCAAGGAGCAGCGTTATATATTTTTTTGTTTGCATAATATACGTTCTATCGGTATACGAGTTCAACGTCATCTACATACATCCAGCTGTCGGTGCTGCCGGTAAAGTAGTCGCCGTATGCGCTGCATGTGAATACTACGACAAGGAAGTTTGGCTTCTCATCGCTGTAATAGGTTATATCCAGCCTCTTTTCCGTCCAGGTCTCGCACGACTCGCGGGTCTCGAAGAATCCGCAGCCGACCATTCCTTCCACTGTTCGCGGGTCGAAGAAGGTCTTTGTGTCGCGTGTATCGACCCTGTGCGGTCCGTCCCATTTGCAGAGAGCGATGAATATGTGCGTAAGGTCGTTCTGACCCGTTACCTTGTTTCCGCTGGCATCACGGTAGTCGCCGTCCTTGTCTATTTTCCCGCTGTGGTTCTTGTACCAGAACTTCATCGCCTTGGGACGTGCCGTAAAGTTGAATGGCTGACCGAAGTCCACAAGTCCGTTCGTTCCCTGCGTACCCGCGAATTTGCCGACAAAGATATTGCCTGCCGCGAATTTGCCTATACCAATCATATTCGGATATGCCGAGTGCATATAGGCGCTGTATGTACCATCCGACCCGGGACGTTTGTCGGTACTCTTGTTGGTAAGGTTGTAACTCTCGCCGAGCGTCGTTGCACCCGGGTTGCCGGTATCCCAGAAGGGTTTGTCGCCCGAAGCATAGGGGTAGTATGCCGCGCCGGACTGCGACCAGCGCTCGAAATCGGCATTGGGCAACTGCTCACCGTCGGGTGTCTTCACCGAGAGCGTCGCTCCCGTTACCGTCGAACCTGTCTTCAGACGGTATTCATACTCCGTCGAGGCTGTGAAGTCATCGGTATGTGCCTTATAGGTGTTGCCGCCGGCATGGTTGGTCTCAAGGGCTTTCCAGTTGCCGTTGCTCTTATCGCGGTACTCGATTACTGTGTTCTCATTGTCGCCGAACACCATAGCGGTAAAGTCCGCAGTACCGTACCACAAGTCATAGTTCGAACCTATGGGAAGTACACCCTGCGTATTGAATATCGTGCTATGCTCGCCGTTACCGCCGTCGGTGTCTGCTACATATATTTTCACCTCGTGCGCACCACCGGCCAGCGGAGCGAAGAAGGCGTCGGTGAGTGTTACTTCGTAGTTCTTGCCGTCCTTGCGCGTAACCTTTACCGCCTCATCGCTGTCCGCAAGCGGCACGATATGCCTCTGACCGTCCACGAAGAGCGATATCTCCGAAATCTCGGCCAACGCCGATATGACGTATGTGTAACTGCCTGCAGTGTGTAACTGCTCTGCCGTTATATCGAAACCTTCGTCGCCCTTGATTGTCGGGTCGGGGCTGAAGGCTATGGTATCGTCCACCTCATCGACAGACTCATCTATACCGACATCGAACGAGAGCATTCCGTTGGGGTCTTTCGAGTAGCGGAAGGTAACGGTGTACTTCACTGCCGGCTTTACATTCTCAATTACGCCGCTGCGCTCCACCGTGCCAAGTTCCTCGCTCTCGCCGTGAAAGAACCACGCGATAGTCGTCTCGCCGTCGGGCATCATAAAATAACCCTCGCCATCCTCCTCGAAACGCAGCGAGGGTACGTCGCCGTTCTGCGCGCGCGATATGTTGAACTCCTCGTCTACGGCGAGCATGGCATAGGCGTTGTCGGGTAGTTTTTTCTGCGCTGTCTCGTCGAATACTACGGCGACGACGGTGCTTAACAACTTGCACTCAACTTCGATATTGCCGATTATGCCTGCCTCGACCTTGAAATCGGCCTCGCCCGCATAGCACTTGCCGGCAGTTGTTGCGACAGTTTTGTCGCCAACCTCCACCACTGCCGCGTAGTCGCCTGCAAGCAGCCATATCTGTTCCGGCATCTCGTCAAGGGAGTCGTATTTTCTCACAAGTCCGCGACTGCGAACATCGCTGCCCTCGTCGCTGTCGAGATACTTATATATCTTCACACAGCAACACTGCATAGGGTCGTATTGCGCCGATGTTACGCTGCGGGGTGCCGAGATACTCATCTTCACAGCGCCCTCGTCTACACGCCCTATGCTGCCGACCTCTGTTTCGTCGAGTTGTGAGCAGGCAGCAACGGCAAACAGCGACAATGCGTATGTCAATAACCTTCTCATCATTTTTTAACAAGCATAAGCGTTTTGACGGTGGTAGCGCCATTCATATCGGTAACATTCAGAACGAAATCCTGGTTTCCTGCGCCGGTCTTGCCGAGCAGGTCTATAAACTCCGTTATCGAGAATGTTACAAAGTTTCGGTTCTCGACCTCCTCCCTGACGGGGAATTTCATATTACGCAGAGTCTCCTCCATGCTTCCCGGGTGTACGAGGTCGATAATTTGACTCAGGTTCATATCCTCCAAATCTTTGGCGGGAATGGTATCCGAGTTGATTGTTACAAGGAAATCGCGGATGCCTGCATCGCTGTATATATTCACCGTAACATCCAATCCCTCTGTAATCTCGTATCGTTGGTCTATGTCGTGGTCTACCCATTCGATTACAGGACCGTTGCCGCTTTGCGATGCGACTATCGTGAGGGTCTTCACGCTCTGTTGTCCGAGAGCATCCTCGACGGTTATGCGGAAGCGATGTTCGCCGCTAAAGGCGTTGAGTTGCTTCATCTGCCCCTGGAGGTTGAATGTAACCTCGTTTTTGCCCTTCACATCGCTGCCTGTGGGGTAGCCCAAGGCCTTGAGTACGGGCGCTGCGCTGCCGGCAGAGCATAAATCGAATGACGATGCAAGACCCAACTCCACGAGTGAAGTTATAAATAACGGATTATCCGACGATATATCTAATTTTAACGCCTCTATGCCATGCTCGGCCGACACTTTGACCCTCACAGGCACAGTGCAATCGCCATAGGCGTCGAACATCGAGGGGGTGAGCGTGAATGGAGCATCTATATCGCCGCCCTCAAGTTCCGCCTGCGGCATACCGAACTGTTGCGGGTTTTCATCTATAATGGTCTCGGTCAGCATACGCGAGGTCTCGACCGTTATCTCTTCGTCGAAGACCCAGTTCTCGACCTCTACACCAACGTGCAGATTGCCGTCGAGCGTATGCTCTATTATTATGGTTATACGGCGCCACTGTCCTGCCTTTACGTCGGGCAACTTCGATGTCATCTCGAAAGTGCTTCCGTCCTCGCTGTCGGCAAATGAGCCGGTTATGGTGAGATTTATCTCATCTACCGCCTTGTGAGGCTTGAGATAGGCTGCACGCTTCTCGTCGAAACTGAAATCGACGTCGTTGCTGCCCAGACGCACATTCACCTTTGTGTCGTGCGAGAGTTGTTCAACGATATCGGCCGAGTACTCCACCGTAACCTTTACGCTTGCCAGTTTGCATAATACGCGTCCGATAGCGGTCTCCTGACGGCGCACGATGACAAACTCCTTCTCGGCGGCATATACCGGGTTATCCCATGCCGTTTCAGGCACCTCTCCCGATGATATGCGCAGCGTGTATCTGCCTGTCTCCAACTCGATAGGCTCTTCTGGCTTGTCGGCATAGAGGAATGACTTAACCGTCTCACCGGCGGAGTTTACTATCTCCACCTTGAAGTTTCCGGTCGGTATAACCTCGGCACGTGTCCCGAAGGTCTCGGTCTCGCTGTCTGCTATAACCTCCGCCTCGAATGCTGCAAGCGAGAGATAACCCGTATCCTGCTGCTTATCTGTGTTGTCATTGTCATAGTGCATATCTTCGCTGATACACCCTGTGGCGAGCATTGCGCCGAGTGCGGCGAAAAGTGCGCTTTTCAATATCTTCATAGTCGGATTCATATTTTTCATCGTTTCAGATTCGGTTCTTTATAAAATAAACTCGTCCGGTTCAGTATCTATATCTATACTTATATAAACTCATTAAGTTCGGCATCTATATCTATCTCCTCGGTCGTCTCGTCGTTGAGGGTTATCTGCAACTTGCTGCCGCCGGCCTGCTCGACATCGTAACGGAGCGTGTATCGTGTCTGCGGCGCTGTCATCTCTATCTCCTGTGCGGGGAATGTAACCGTCTCGCCGGTCTGCTTGCGAGCGGTGCATACGACCTGCACTTTGCTCTCGGGAGCGACGAACAGCGGGCCTTGCATAGGCGGCTCGATGCTGAACGTGCCACCGGCAGAGGTCGTTACGACGAACTCCGACGAGGGGAAATATGACGAGAAGTTGTCTGTACACTCTATGACTATGAGCGAATTGACTATGTGAGCCGTTATTGTGGCCTCGCTCGTCTTGCGTGCTTTGACGACGGCCGTCGCCGAACCTTCGAAACACGGATTGTCGGGACCCTCGACCGTTTTGTCGCCATAACTGATTGTAAGGGTATATTCGCCCTCGGCGAGATAAGGTTCGTAGCTGTTGAAAAGAGCAACGCTCTCCCAATGCATCTGATAGTCGTCGCTGCCGCTTATATCGAGTGCGAAATCCTCTGCGGAGGGTATCTGCACACCTTCGAGAGTTGAGGTTGAGCCTGCGGCGCTGCCTTTGATATCGCTCTTCACGCTGCCGGATATTGTAACATGACCGCAGTAACCGTCATCGGCAGGCCCGCAGATATTGCTGCTGCACGCCGCAAAGAGAAGCACGGCTGCAACTGTCGTTATACCTCTATTTAGTGCTTTTACTCTCATAGTTATTGCGCGATTGAAATTTTTATATTGTCGATGTAGACGAAGTAGCAACAGTTTGCGGCTATCGCTCTGTTCGACTGCGTAGTGCTTGGCCACCAAACTATACGGCTTGCGTTGCTGCAACCATCCACAGTAAAAGAGTAACTGTTGAATGTCTCTCCGAAACTGTTTTCGTCGCAGGTATTTGCAAAGTAGGGTGAAGTGTAGGCTACAGTGCAGTTTTTGCTTATATTGTCTTGCGATACGCCGTCTGTCTTCGATGAAACGGAGTCGGTATGTACGCCGCATTGCAGATAAGTAACGCTGTTGCTTGTGTCATTTATGTTGTATCCGGCAGGAGTATATGCCGCTGCATCGAACTCGACTTTCAGTTTTACATTCGAACCTTTCAGACATGTAAGGGCAGGAGTGTCAAGACGACCGCAGTAACGTGCCACAACCCATGCGCCTGACTGGTAACGCACATTAAGACGTATACATTGACCGGCGCTGAGCATATATCGTGCTGCATTCCAGCCTGCCGTCGTCATAACATCATTCAGAAGATAACCGGTAAGGGTACTTTCGTTGTTGGCGCTTGCAGTGTATGTGCCGTTGTGTTCGCTGCCTTTAGCCTGCGAGAAATCCTCCTCTAAAACGTACGGCACGCGCAACGGTGCTATATCTGTTTCGGTGTACGGAGCAATATCGGGCATTGCAAACTGCTGTTGTACAGTCGCGTGCGGCGAGTCGAATACGGCAGTCATGGTCTTGCCCGAGTATTCCGGTGAGCCGGACATCTCGCCTTGGTATACATATTCATAGACGTTGTCAGAACGGTAGTCGAATTTGAAATGCTCCTTGCCGTTCGCGTCTACAACCTTGAACGACGAAATCTGTTCGCCGAGGAAGTTGTCGCCTATTCTGAAACGTATGCGTGTAGTGGCATCCAAACGCGGTATTTTGAGCGATATGGGCGTTATGTGTCCCGCCTCGCACAATTTTGACATTGCAAACGAGTTCTCTACCGACTTGTACTCTCCGGCCTCGGCCATATATGTTATATCGCCCTTGATTTCTGTCGGGAAGATATTGAGCCAGAAACTGTCGCCTGCCTTTTTCGGTTCATCGAAACGCACCGTTACGGTGTTGCTGCCGTTGGTAAGCACCGGCTTTGCGTCGGGGTTTGTTATATCTATGCTCACCGTGCCTGCGACATCGGTTGGGAAAGTGAGGGTTATTGCTGTCAGTTCACGCTCCAAAAGATTGCCGTTCTGCGGTATTGTGAACTTTACGGCGTGCATAAGGTGCTTGAATTGCAGGTCGAATCTGTTGCGGCCTTGCGCAAGAGCCTCGGCTGTGAGGGGCGTGGCTGCCATGATATCGTTTCGCAGGATATGGCTTCCGCTCTGCTCTGACGGCAGCGTGTATACGGCTGTGGTGCCGTTGCAACTCTGCGGCAGGGGCGAGGTGGCGTAGTAGGTATAGGTGCCTTGTGGCAGCGCCTCCATTGTCGTCGTAAAGAATGCTTCACTGTAGTCTTCGCTGTAATGCCACATCGTAAACGCCTTGTTCTCAAGCGCGAACACGACAGGTTTTTGGGCTTCTTCGCCGTCCTGCACAGCCCAAAGGGCAAAGGTGTCGCCTTCGCTCCAGCGTGCCGAACCGTTGTCGCCGACCTCGGTGCGGGTTATTGCTGCGGGCAGACCTATCAGCACCTCTGCGGTGCCGTTGTCCGTGTTTTCATCCGTGAGGTCGCGAGGCACGTCGATTATATCGGCGGTGCATGATGCGAGCATCACGGCGGCTACGGTTGTCAGCAGAGAGTTCAGTTTCATAAAAAAAGTTTTTTTCTTCAAATGCAAATATAGTATTATAGTTGCTCTTAAAAAAAACAAATCAACGAAACGGCAATTTTTCATCACGAACAGGCATATTTTTCAGAAAACGCCATCGCAAATTTCAATAAATCGACCGATATACCTAATATATTATATATAATTTGTAAAATCGGTTGCCATAAAATACGGGACAAACAGGTCTCTGTTTGTCCCGTATTTTGGTTAATCACGTCCGAAACGGAAAGGACCAATACTGAATACTAATTCTTTCCCGAATAGGGTTTGCATACTCCGCGCGGTGATGTACGCACGAACTCTATGATGCGGTCGCGTTCGGGCGATTGCGGCAACTCCCTCTCGGCGGTGTCGCAGGCCGTCATATAGTTGAGGTCGCTTTGGAAAAGTATGCGGCAGGTGTCGTGTATGGCCGCTATCTGCTCCGTCGTAAAGCCCCGGCGCGTCAAACCGATACGGTTTATACCTGCATAACGCGTATCGCCGTTTGAGGCGATGATAAAGGGAGGAATATCCTTTGATATGAGCGCTCCGCCCTGAATCATAGTGTGTTCGCCGATATTGACCCACTGGTGTATGGCTGCGTGGCCGCCTATTACTGCCCAATCGCCGACCTTTACCTCGCCTGCAAGCGATACGCGGTTGGCGATAACGCAGTGGCTGCCCACAACGTCGTCGTGCGCCACGTGAACATACGCCATAAGCAGGTTGTGGCTGCCTACAACGGTCTTGCCCTTCGATGCCGTGCCGCGCGATATGGTAACATACTCGCGTATATCGTTGCAGTCGCCAATCTCGGCTGTGGTTACCTCGCCCGCGAACTTCAGGTCTTGCGGCAGGCAGGCTATGGATGCCCCCGTGTGTATCTTGTTACCCTTGCCTATGCGTGCGCCGTCATGGATTACCGCTCCCGGGCCTATCCAACAGTCGTCGCCTATCACTACATCGCCTGCAACATACGCAAAAGGCTCAATAGTAACGTTTTTCCCTATTGTGGCATTGGGATGCACATATGCCAAATTACTAATCATAATTGCCTGATATTACTGGTTTTTAACGATTTGGGCCATCATTGTCGCTTCGCATACGAGTTTGTCGCCCACAAAGGCCTTGCCCGATGCTACCGCCAAGCCGCGACGTATAGGCTCGGTGATATGCACCTCGAACTGCACCTGGTCTCCCGGCACGACCTTGTGCTTGAAACGCACGTTGTCTATGCGCAGGAAGTAGGTCGAGTAGTTCTCGGGGTCGGACACGGTACCTAAAACGAGTATACCGCTGCACTGTGCCATAGCCTCCACCAGAAGCACACCCGGCATCACCGGCTCATTGGGGAAGTGTCCCGTGAAGAACGGCTCGTTTACCGTTACGTTCTTGATACCTGCCACAGACTCCTCGTCCAGGTGGAATATGCGGTCGATAAGCAGGAAGGGGAAGCGGTGCGGCAGCATACCGCGTATCTGGTTGATATCGAACAGCGGGGTCTCGCGGCAAT
>JAFLRT010000020.1 GCA_022511295.1 Alistipes sp.
GAATCATATCGGACCAAAAACTGAATAGCGTGCTGGAACTTATCTATAATGAAACCAATGAATTACGAGGACAGACTAAAAAGAAAAAGGGAGTAAAAAACTCTGCTCCCCAATTCAGTACCCAGAGCCGGGGTCGAACCGGCACAGGGGTGAACCTACTGGTGTTTGAGACCAGCGCGTCTACCGATTCCGCCATCTGGGCCTATACGAACCTTGCCTCAATAACTTGAACATGCGGTTCGCTCTGCAAAAGTATAAAAAATTTCTTAATATACACCCATCTCGCGAAAAAAACAGGTATAAATCTCTTTTTTCAGCCGTCAAATGCTCAAAATAGTTATCTTTGCACTCGTTTTTAGGTTAGACGTTTTCGCACACAAGCATCGAGCGCAGCGACTTAAGATACATCGCTTATACATATTCGCTTCCGCTATCGGCTCGCCGAAAACGAATCGAAAACGTTAGGTTATTTTAGATTTTATATTTTATGCAGTTGAGAAATGTTGTGGATTTCCATCCCAAACTCTTTTCGTCGTTAAAAAACTACTCTCGCGGACGTCTCGTCTCAGACCTTATGGCCGGTATCATTGTCGGTATTGTCGCATTGCCTCTTGCCATTGCATTCGGTATCGCATCGGGCGTGAGTCCTGAAACAGGTCTTGTAACCGCTATTGTCGGAGGACTTATCGTGTCGATTTTCGGCGGTTGCAATGTACAGATAGGTGGTCCGACGGGCGCATTTATCGTTATCGTATACGGCATTATAGCCAAGTTCGGCATCGAGGGGCTTGTCATTGCCACATTCATCGCGGGTATCATCATGCTTACCATCGGTCTTCTCAAACTCGGTACGATTATCAAGTTTATTCCATATCCCATTGTCGTAGGATTTACGGGCGGTATCGCGCTGACGATATTCACAACGCAGGTGAAAGATCTGTGCGGAATGCAGATAGAGAATATGCCCGCCGACTTTCTGTCGAAGTGGGCCGTCTATTTTCAGAATATCGCCTCGGTAGACCCTATGGCGCTGGCGACTGGTATCGTGAGCATACTTATAATAGTTATTATGCCAAAGATATCAAAGAAGATACCAGGCTCTCTGGCTGCTATAGTGCTGGTTACGGTTGTATCATATTTCCTGCACAGGTATACGGATTTCCGGGTCGAGACCATCGGAGACCGCTTTCCGGATATCAAGGCATCGCTGCCAAAGCCTTCGGGTATAAGTTTCAATATCGAGACAATCAATATGCTGATTCCGTCGGCTATCACTATCGCCGTACTCGGTTCTATCGAGTCGCTGCTGTCGGCAACGGTGGCGGACGGTGTTACGGGCGACAGACACAACTCCAATACCGAACTTATGGCTCAGGGTGCAGCCAATATGATTGTTCCATTCTTCGGCGGCATACCGGTTACGGGTGCCATTGCGCGTACTATGACCAATATAAACAACGGCGGTCGTACGCCTGTGGCAGGTGTTGTTCACGCAGTGGTGCTGCTTCTGATACTGCTCTTCCTCATGCCGCTTACGAAGCATATTCCTATGGCATGTCTTGCCGGAGTATTGGTCGTGGTGTCGTACAATATGAGTGAGTGGCGTACAATAAAGGCTATGATGCATAATCCGCGCTCGGATGTGGCTGTGTTGCTTGTAACGTTGGTGCTGACGGTGGTATTCGACCTGACGATAGCCATCGAGGTGGGACTTGTTATGGCGGTGGTGCTATTTATGAAGCGTGTTATGGAGAGTACTCAGATTAAGGTTATACGCGACCAGATGGAGGTACACCATGACGGCGAGAGCCACGACGAGCAACTGACTATCCCCGAGGGTACCGAGGTTTATGAGATAGAGGGTCCGTTCTTCTTCGGCATTGCCAACAAGTTCGACGAGGCTATGCGCCGTGTGAAGAAGTCGAGCCGTATACGTGTCGTGCGTATGCGCAAGGTGTCATTTATAGACTCTACGGGCATACACAACCTCGAGATATTTATCCGTTCATCGCACCGTGAGGGGCGTGTTGTTATCCTTTCGGGCGTGAATGCCGATGTACGAGCCTCGCTGGAGCGTGCGGGAGTGTGTGCGCTGGTAGGGGAGGAGAATGTCTGCGACCATATCGACAAGGCTTTGGCGCGTGCCAAGGTCGTGTCCGACGAGATAAAACAGCAGTCTCAGGCTTGATTCATAAGCAGGTTGCGCATATAGAGTGCGTAAAGCAGCAGCAGAATAATACCTTCGATGCGGTTTATCTTGCGTCCGTTGAATGTTACGGCGAAGATAAGCGGCAGCAGGGCGCTCATAACGACCATCCCGAGGTCGAGCGTGGTGATGCCTGCCGGCGACAGAGGTGTGATAATCGCGCAACCGCCAAGGATAAAGAGTATATTGAAGATATTCGAACCGAGAACGTTGCCGAGAGCCATACCTTTCTGCCTTTTTATTACTGCCGCGAGGCTTGTCGCCAGTTCGGGGAGGGATGTCCCGACGGAGACGAGCGTTATGGCTATGAGGGACTCGCTGATGTGCATCCTTTTTGCAAGTTCTTGGGCGCCATCCACGAACATCTCACTGCCGCCGATAAGTGCCGCCAAACCGGCTGCAATAAATATTACGGCCTTTTTCATACCCATACGCGGTTGCTCTGTCTGCTGTCTGTCCTCTTTCGAGGTGCGTATGGTGTATATCATCAGCGTAATATAGAGCAGGAACATTATGGCTCCCTCAACGCGGTTTATGCGGTCCACCGCTCCGAAGTGCAGCAGACGGTCCGAGGCAAAGACAAACAGCAGCAGCGATGCCGCCAACGCGAAGGGGATATCCGCCTTTACATTGTGTTTGGTCAGTGCGAGCGGGGATATGGCTGTACAGATGCCTAAAATGACGAATACGTTGAAGATATTCGAGCCGACGACATTTCCCACAGCCATATCGGCATTGCCTTTTATGGCTGCCGAGAGGCTGACGACAAATTCGGGGGCCGATGTGCCTATGGACACAATGGTCAGACCTATGATAAATTGCGAAACGCCGAATTTCTCGGCAGTGGCCGCAGCCCCTTCGGTCAGCAGGTGCGCCCCTAAAAGCACGAGTACCAGACCTGCTATAATATAGAAGATATCCATAACCGAGTGTTAAATTCTCTGTTAGCGGTTGCACATTCCAACAGAGATACATACAGAAATTATCGTGCCGTTTTTACGGCTCTCTCCGACGTATTTCTATTCCGAACAAGCCTTAAGCGACATATCGAGCGATTTTATCTGATGCGTCAGCGCGCCTACGGAGATAAAGTCCACACCTGTCTCTGCATATTGGCGCAGCGTGTCGATGGTTATGCCGCCGCTCGATTCCGTCTCGCAGCGGCCGTCTACCTTCTTCACGGCCGCACGTGTCATCTCTACCGTGAAGTTGTCGAACATTATGCGGTCTGCGCCTCCGGCGGCAAACACCTCGTCGATATCTTCAAGTGAGCGCACCTCGCACTCGATGGGGATGTTTCGTCCCGTTGCCGCAAGGTATTCGCGAGCCTTCAGAACGGCATTGCGTACGCCGCCTGCAAAGTCTATATGGTTGTCTTTGAGCAGAATCATATCGAACAGCCCCATACGGTGATTCTCACCGCCGCCTATTTTCACGGCCATCTTGTCGAGTACGCGCATACCGGGTGTCGTTTTGCGTGTGTCGAGTACCTTTGTGTGCAGCCCCTCGAGGCGGTCGGCGTAGAGTGCGGTCTGCGTCGCAACGCCGCTCATGCGCTGCATGATATTTAGCAGTATGCGCTCGGCCTGTAGCAGCGAACGCTCACGTCCCGAGACGTAGAATGCTACATCGCCCGGCTTTACGCGCGCGCCATCCTCCAAAATCTGCTCGAACTGCATCTCGGGGTCGAGACGCTCGAGTACGATGCGTGCGATTTCGATACCTGCTATTATTCCCTCCTGCTTGCACAAAAGACGCATACGACCGTGCTGCTCGGCGGGTATGCAGCAAAGCGAGGTGTGGTCGCCGTCGCCTATATCCTCCTTTATCGCCAACTCTATAAGTTCATCGACAAAGGGTTTGTATTCCGCTTTCATAAAACTACTCATATAGAACATATTCTATTGTCTTGGTGTAGACCACGACGTAGCCCGCACAGTTGAATCCTACTTCCATATTATTGCCGTCGGCGCTTACTTTGCACGAGAAGTCGGTCAGCGTGTAGCGCGGATACTCGACACCGGCATAGTAGGGGACTATCGCTGCGGCAGCGAAACTGAATGCATCGTCCGAGGATGCGGAGTCGTTCTCCATTCCGCGAACCTCCATATCGAGCATCGGCATCGCTTCCACGAAACGGGTCTCGTTCATATAGAGGGTATAGGTGCCGTCGTCCTGCTTCTCGAACGTCCAGTTGGCGTTGGTGTCATCGAACACCATCTCTCCGTCGCGGAAGACCTGAAGCCGGCAGTATTCAACTATATGATTGACTCCCTTAAAATTATCTTCGCACGACGAGCCGAAAGTCATAGCTGCAACTGCAACTATAAAATAGAGTAACTTTTTCATAAATAATGTATTATATTATTAAAATTCCAAACTCAATGTTACGCCCAACCGTCTCGGCTTTCCGCGCTGAAGGAAATTGTGTCCTATGGACGAGAACCGGAATACATCGTAACGTGTCCCCGTCAGATTGCGCCCCCAGAGAGTCAGCGACCAGTTCTTGTGCGAGAGCCTTATATCGGCCTCGAGTTGCGAGTAGTAGGGTTGCGAGAGGGTGTTCTCCTCGTCCCACCATATCTTGCCCAAACCTGTGTAGCCTGCACCGAGTGTTATGCCGTGCAGCCATCGGGCGGATGTATTGACCCTGTACTCCACTCTCGCCGCTGCTGTGTGCTGAGGAGCGTAGGGAATGTAGTTTCCTTTGTAGTTGCTGTGTCCGCTTGCAAACTCCACAAAACGCGCATTGGTGTAACCGTAGGACAAAATTATCGAAAAATTATTGAACGGTAAAATTCTCGCCGATATTTCTGCACCGTAGTTGCGTGAACGACCTGCATTTGTCATCATACGTCCGGTGGTCTGTCCCTGAGGAAATACCGTTAGTTGCTGGTTGCGGCAGTCGATGTAGAATAGCGCCGCATCGCCTGTAAACCTGCCGTCGGCCGATGCGAAGTGTCCGCCAGCCTCGAAGTTTAGGCTGTACTCAGGCTTGTATGACACTGCCCTGTCGATGTCGAAGTCGCGCTGAAAACTGACGCCCATCCTCTTCATAAGCCGAGCCTGCATTACCTCCGAGAACATCTGGGTGTTGAATCCTCCGGCCTTGTAGCCGCGCGCCGCAGATATGTAGAGCGAGTTGCGTCCGTTTATATGCCACAGAACCGATATCTTCGGTAGAAATTCCAGAAAGGTGTGTTTCAATGTGCCGGACTCTCCGAAAGGCTCTATATGCAGCCCGCCGTAGAGGATGTCGGCATCGCTTGAACAATCATATCTCATCCGCGCATGCTCGAAGTCGATACGCACGCCGGCCTTGATGTCTACCGCTCCAAGATGAACCTCCGACTCGTGATAGAGCGCAGCGCCGAGCGCCGGCAGACGAAAATGCGAGTCGAAAAGCAGTTCGTCGGACGAAAATACGGGGGTAATGCCGGCATATTGCTCGGCATTCTTTACGATTATCTCGTCGATACCGGTGCGTTTGAATGTTACGGGGGCGTGCATCTTCGAGGTGCGGCCGAAAAGAAACGCGCCGCACAACCATTCGTAACGCCTCTCGGCGCCGCGCGACCGCAGCACGATATCCTGCGTGAAGATATGTTCCCGTCGCGCCTGCTTGAGCGTGAAGTAGGGCAGCGGCGTGAAATCTTGGTCGAGTGTCATCTCGTCGTCAATATACTGCCATGCCGTAACGCTTGTAAATGTAAATTTTGCGGCGTCGTATCCTATTGTAAGACCGTCGTTTATCGCTATGCGGTTATAACCGCACGGGTCATTGTAGCAAATCTCGCCCTTTGAAATCGAGATGCCGGAGATGTTGTCCGCAAGAGGCTCGTCGCCTGCGTATGCGTAAGGGTAGCCTCTCTGCTCGGAGCGGCTGGCGGAGAGGGTGTTGTCCACTCTTACGCCGCAGCGCGGTCTCCACTGAAGTTTGAACCTTGCAGCGCCATACTCCTCAGCACCGCACTTCGAGTTGTCGTACAGATTGGTGTAGAAACCGTCAGTGCGCGTATATGCTGCCGAGAGAGAGGCTCCGAATCTCTCGGTAAACATCTCGTAGTACGAGCCGCGCACGCGCACGCTGTTTGCCGACGAATACTCTGCACCGAAACGCAATCCCTGCCACGTGAGCGGCGAGAGAGTGTAGATATTTATCGCACCGCCGGTGGTGTTGCGCCCGTATAGTGTGGATTGCGGGCCGCGCAGCACCTCTATTCGCTCCACCTCGTCGAAGTCGAAGTCGTAGGCATCTTTGTTCATCAGCGGTACATTGTCAATAGTCATTCCTACTGCCGGCTGGTCTATGCGCGCACCCAGACCGCGTATGTATATCGACGAGGTCATTCGCGAACCGTAGTCGGGTACATGCAGATTGGGAACAACCGCAGCCGCCTCGCGCAACGTTGTCAGATGGCGTCTCTCGATAGCCGCACCCTCCAAAACAGTTGCTGCGACGGGAGTGCCGCGCAAATCGGTTCCCTGCTTTACAGCCGTGATGCGTATGTTATCGACTATGATTGTCGTATCTGCCGCGATGCCATCTTCGCCTTGAGCGTCGTGCATCGAGCCGAGTGCGCGATATGGAGCGCATATCGCAGCCGCTAAGGTCAAAAGTGCCGGCAGAGAGAGTCTGACGGCTATCTTTGCAGGGCTGTGATGTGGCTCGCGGAGTGTCATTTATTCGTGGTGGTAGGGTTCATTGTTAAGGATTGTAAATGCACGGTACAACTGTTCTGCAAAAATCGCGCGAACAAATTGATGCGAGAAGGTCATCTTCGACAGCGACAACTTCCCGTCGGCGCGATTGTATACCTCATCGCTGAACCCGTACGGCCCGCCGATAACGAAGACAAGCCTTTTTATGCCGCTGTTCATCCGCTTGCGCATCATCTCGGCAAACTCCACCGAGCGCAGTTCTGTACCGTGTTCGTCGAGCAGGACAACATAGTCGCCGTCGTTCAGGGTGCGCAGAATTGCAGACCCTTCGGCGGTGCGCTGCTGCGCCTTCGACATGGAGCGCGTGTTGCGTACGTCGGGCAGCGACGTGAGCGAGAATTTGCAATAGAAGTTTATTCGTCGCGAATAGAGGGCTATAAGTTCCGCAATCTCATCGGAGTCGGTTTTGCCGACAGCCACCAGTTCGATATTCATAGCGGACTACATATCGGAGTTCCACTCTCCGCGAGCATCGTCATAGAGAACGGGACGCTGCGTTTCGAGCGATTTCAGATGCTGATATGCCTTGTACATATTATATCCGTTGCCGGCCTCGCCTCCGAGCAGGAAACCCGCTACGGACGGATGATTGCGCATACGGAAATACATACTCTCGATGCGTGAGATATATTCGCCAAGAAGTTCGGGGTCATTCGACGGCGTACCGCCCCTGCTGCGTATCGTGCGCATATCCTCGGCATAGATTGCAGCGCGGTCGAGTACATACATTCCGGCTTTGTCGCACTCGTCATAGAACCACTCGGGCTGCGGATAGTCCGGCATAAGGGTATTGACGCCGGCTGACTTCAGACGCTCTATCTCACGCCTTGCCGATGTGCGGTCTGGCTGCGATACATAGCGGTGGGGTATGAACTCTGTCTCGCGTCCGTTGCGTGTGAGTTTGCCGTCGGCGAATATCACGGAGCCGTAGGCGGTGTTGAAAGGTATGTACTGCTCGGGTTTGCCGCCACGCTTGATGTAGAGTACCACGCGGTAGAGCGGTGCCGAATCCTTATACTCGCCCCAAGGATTTTTCGGGGCATCGTATATGGGTGCTGTGATGTGAATCGTATCGCGCGAGTGTCCCGGAATCGTAACTTCGCGCACCGTATAGTCGAGCAGTTTGCCTGAGGGGGAGGTTATGTCGTACCCTACCGAGAATCGCTCCTCGAAGTTAAAGTCGTTGGCTGCGATTATATCGAGTGTCAGCACGCCGTATGAGCCTGTCGAGTCGGGCAGTATGCGTGCCGAGAAGTCATCTATGCGCACTTTGCGCTGCGAGTACAGGCGGCTGCCTTCGAATTGAGAGACGGCTGTTTGAGGTGTTCCGTTGTTTATCTGCGGCGTGCGGCTTTCGCGCAGTTCGAGGGTGAGAGTGTTGCGACCCTGCACCAGGACGTCGTTGAGAATAAAATCTGCCGGTGTGCGGTCATCCTCTACCTCGGCGAGAACCTTGCCGTTTACCAGGAGGGTATATGCCGAGCCGACATTCTCCAGATGCAGATATGTATTGTAATCTCCGTATGCGGGGTCTGTGTCGAATCCCTGCATATAGATAACGGCGTCGCGTCTCTGACTTACGATTGTGGGATTTACGACCGTAAAACGCTGAATGGAGTGCCTGTCGCCGGAGAGAGCCGCTTCCCGCGTATCGTAGGCGATAAACTCCGAACGCAACACTCGCGGAGGCGTTGCCGTTGCTGTTGCCGTTGCGGCAAAAACAGCCGACAGAGCCGCCGTTATAGTTATAATTTTCCTCATAATTGTTGCTCAATCGTGTGATGATACGTTTGCAAAGATACTTTTTTTTTGCCGAATCGCAAATAAAACATATCTTTGTAGACTGCAAAACGAAATATGATAATGAAACATCTCACAATTGCGGAGTTGCTCCGCCGTCCCGCCTCGGGAGAGGAGGTAGTAGTCAAAGGTTGGGTGCGCACCAAGCGCGGTAACAAGAATGTAACATTCATAGCCCTTAACGACGGTTCGTGCCTTGCGAATATACAGATTGTGGCCGACCCCTCGGCTTTCGACGAGGAGTTGCTCAAACGTGTTACCACTGGAGCCTGCCTGCGTGTGGACGGTCGTCTGGTAGCCTCGCCGGGTTCCGGTCAGGGAGTAGAGGTTCAGGCCTCGAAGATAGAGGTCTACGGCACGGCTGACCCCGAAAGTTATCCGTTGCAGAAGAAGGGACATTCGCTTGAGTTCCTGCGTGATATAGCCTACCTGCGTCCGCGTACCAACACCTTCGGCGCCATACTGCGCATACGCCACGCTATGGC
Source organism: Alistipes sp. (assembly GCA_022511295.1). Lineage (GTDB taxonomy): Bacteria > Bacteroidota > Bacteroidia > Bacteroidales > Rikenellaceae > Alistipes. The sequence continues at coordinate 9,214 of JAFLRT010000020.1, forward strand.
ATATGCCATACATACATATTTCCATGAGCGCGGATTCTACTATCTGCATACTCCACTCATCACCGGTTCGGATGCCGAGGGTGCAGGTGCCATGTTCCGCGTAACGACTCTTGATATGAACAATGTCCCCCGCACCGATGAGGGCAAGGTCGATTATTCGCAGGACTTCTTCGGCAAGTCGTGCAATCTTACGGTGTCGGGACAGTTGGAGGGTGAACTTGGAGCGCTTTCGTTGGGCCGTATCTACACCTTCGGCCCCACGTTCCGTGCCGAGAACTCCAATACGCCGCGCCACCTGGCCGAGTTCTGGATGATTGAACCCGAAGCGGCCTTTTACGAGTTGGAGGATGATATGGAACTGGCGGAGGATTTTCTGAAATACCTTATAAACTATGCTTTGGAGCATTGTGCCGAGGATTTGGAGTTTATGAACAAGATGTGGGACAACGAACTTCTGGAGCGTCTGCACTTTGTCGTCGAACACGATTTCAAACGTCTGGACTACACCGAGGCAATAGATATCCTCAAGGCTTCAGGCCGCAAATTCGAGTTCCCCTGCGACTGGGGCTGCGACCTTCAGAGCGAACACGAGCGTTATCTGGTTGAGGAACACTTCAAGCGTCCCGTGATACTCATCAACTATCCCAAAGAGATAAAGGCTTTCTACATGAAGCAGAACGACGACGGCCGCACGGTACGCGCTATGGACGTTCTTTTCCCGAAAATAGGCGAGATTATAGGTGGTTCGGAGCGAGAGACCGATTACGGCAAACTTTCTGCAAGAGTTGAGGAACTCGGAATCAACAAGGCTGATATATGGTGGTATCTCGATACGCGTCGTTGGGGTTCGGCTCCGCACTCGGGCTTCGGTTTGGGCTTCGAGCGTCTGCTGCTCTTTGTTACGGGTATGACCAATATACGCGATGTGATTCCATTCCCGCGCACGCCCAAGAATGCCGAGTTTTAGCCTCGGCATACGATACGGCTATGCTTCCTGCCGGCAGTGCGTGCCTCGGAGGCAGGCATCCTATACGCAGCGGCCCTCCACAAGGAGCGGCCGCTGCATTTGAACAGTAACCGCATTATGGCCATAAGTCAAAAACAACAGTTGTCGCTTCAACAGAAACTCTCTCCGCAACAAATCCAGATGATAAAACTTCTGGAACTGCCCACCATGCAACTTGAACAGCGCATAAAGCAGGAGATAGAGGAGAATGTCGTTCTGGAGGAGGACGAGCGCCCCGAAGATGAGGAGTTGCCACGCCAGATTTCGGTCGAGGAGTACCTGCGCGAAGATGACACGCCCTCCTACAAGAGCCGTGCGAACAACTATTCGCGCGACGACAAGCAGCGACCTGTATATATCTCCGGCGGCCGTTCCCTGCAGGAGTATCTTGTCGAGCAACTCGGCTACTGCTCTTTGAACGAGCGGGAGATGCGATTGGCGATATTTATCGTTGGGAGCATAGATGAGGACGGTTATCTGCGTCGCGACATGACGTCGATATGCGACGATATCGCCTTTACAATAGGTATAGAGAGCGATGAAAGCGAGTTGGAGCATCTTTTGGATGTGATACACGGCCTGGAGCCTGCCGGCGTCGGTGCGCGCAACCTGCGTGAGTGTCTGCTGTTGCAGATGGGGCAGATTGATATCAACAGCCGTCCGCGGCGTCTGGCACGAAAGATACTTACCGACTATTTCGATGAATTCGTTAAAAAGCACTACGAAAAACTCATCTCGCGCCTGCAATGCAGCGAGGATGATTTCCGTGAGGCTCTCGCCGAGATAAAACGTCTATCGCCCAAACCCGGCAACCTCTACTCCGAGGGCGGTACTGATACCACACCCTATATTATACCCGATTTTATCCTTGATTATCACGACGGGCGCTTTGCCTTGAGCCTCAATTCATATAACGTACCGGAACTGCGCATAAACCGCCGCTATATGGATATTATACGCGATATGGTCAAGGCTGACGGTACGGTGAGGAACGAAGACCGTGAGGCGGTGCAGTTTGTCAAGAGCAAAATCGACTCTGCCAAGTGGTTCATCTCGGCCATAAAGCAGCGCCACGATACGCTTATGCGTACCATGCAGGAGATACTCGAATACCAGCAGGAGTATTTCAAGGACGGCGACAAGAGTAAGCTGCGTCCGATGATTCTCAAGGATATAGCCGACCGTACCGGTCTCGATGTCTCTACCATATCGCGTGTGGTGAACAGCAAATACGTCCAGACATCATTCGGCATAATATTGTTAAAGTCGCTCTTCTCGGAGGCTATGCAGACCGAGAGCGGCGAAGAGGTGTCGAGTTATGAGATAAAAAACATACTCCAGCAGTGCATCGACGACGAGGACAAGCGCCACCCGCTGACGGATGAGACACTTATGGATATTCTCAACGGCAAAGGTTACCGCATAGCGCGCCGCACAGTGGCAAAGTACCGCGAGATGCTCAATATACCCGTAGCCCGTCTTCGCAAACAGATATAGTCTTATTGGCGACGCTGCGCGGATTACTCCTCGCGTTTTATCAAATCGCATATTTGCGCCCGCACAAACCCTGCAAGGTCTGCGGGCGCAATCTTTATCTGCAAACCGCGAACACCTGCGCTGATATAGATGAACGGATGCTCTTCTGCCGAGGAGTGCATATAGACCGGAAAGGCCTTCTTCATCCCTATGGGCGAACAGCCGCCGCGTATGTATCCTGTGGTGCCGAGCAAATCTTTCATCGGTATGAGGTCTGCCTTTTTGTTTCCCGACACCTTTGCAGCGACTTTGAGGTCTACCTCGCAGTCGCCCGGGATGACGCAGACGAAGTATCCCGAGCGGTCGCCGTGCAGCACTAACGTCTTGAATACACAGGCTATATCTTCACCAAGTTGTTCGGCCACATGCGTCGCCGCCAGATTGTTCTCGTCCACTGTGTATGGGATAAGTTCGTATGGAATCTTTGCGCGGTCGAGCAGTCGCGCCGCATTTGTCTTCTCTATTTTCGTGGCCATACTGTGTCGTTAAATGCCGAGGGCAGGTCTATCCCTGCCCTCTTCTCTCTTTTTGCTATTCGAGCCACTCCCTTGCCGAAGCGTCCGAGGGCATACGCCAGTCGCCGCGCGGCGAGAGCGATATACATCCTGTCTTCGGGCCGTCGGGCAGCGCCGAGCGTTTGTACTGCTGCGCGAAGAAACGGCGCATGAAGGTGTCGAGCCAGCGGCTTATGGTCTTGACGTCATATTTGCCGTCAAAGGCCTTTTGTGCAAGGAACTCGGTTTTGGCAGGGGTGAAACCCAGATATATCATATTGTAGAGGAAGAAGTCATGCAGTTCATACGGACCGACTATATCCTCCGTAACCTGTGTGATATCGCCATCTTTTGCCGGCAGCAACTCCGGTGTTACAGGTGTCGCGACGATATCCCTCAATGCCTTGCCAAGCACTGTATTAGGCTCACTCTCGGCACAATGCATGACAATCTCGCGCACCAGAGTCTTGGCAACAGAGCAGTTTACCGAGTACATCGACATGTGGTCGCCGTTGAACGTGGCCCATCCGAGAGCCGACTCGCTCATATCGCCCGTACCGATAACGATACCGCCAACCATATTGGCTACATCCATAAGTATCTGTGTACGCTCTCGTGCCTGGACATTCTCGTATGCCGTGCCGCGCGAAGCGGGGTCAAGACCGATATCGGCAAAGTGCTGACGGCACGCCTCGCTGATGGGTATCTCGCGTATCGTTATGCCGCTCTCGTGCATAATCGCAAGGGCGTTGCCGACGGTGCGCTCCGTAGTGCCGAAGCCGGGCATGGTGATACCTATAATCCCTTTGCGGTCAAGTCCCAGACGGTCAAAAGCACGCACGGCAACAATCAGCGCCAGCGTCGAGTCCAATCCTCCCGAGATGCCTATCACAACATTTCGGCACCCTATGTGTCGGAGGCGGCGCATAAGACCCATAGTCTGTATCTCGAGTGTCTCATTGCAATATTTGCTGCGCAGAGCCTCGTCGCGCGGAACGAACGGATGCGCATCGACACTTCTGTCGAAAGAGTCGGAGTCGCGGTTGCAACCGGTCTCGATACTCTCGATGGTGTACTCTTTTGCAAAGCCGTCGGAGGTGAAGGTATTGCGCTGCCGGCGGCAGTTGCCTATGAGTTCTATATCCACATCGGCAACCGTAAGTTGCTCACGGGTCGAAAACCGCTCTCCAGTTGCGAGCGTTCTGCCGCACTCTGCAATGACCGAACAACCCGAGAATACAAGGTCTGTCGAAGATTCTCCCCAGCCTGCCGAGGCATAAATATATGCCGTGAGAGTGCGTGATGACTGCTGCTCAATCATATTTCGGCGATAGTCATCCTTACCGATGGTCTCCGGCGATGCCGAGAGGTTGAATATCACTCTTGCGCCGTTCACAGCCATAACTGACGAGGGGGGTATGGCAACCCACAGGTCTTCGCATATCTCCACGCCGCATCGCACGCCGTCTATCTCGAACAGGAGGTCGCATCCGAAATCGCACTCCTGACCGCAGTAGCGTATGGTACTCTTTTCGACTCCGGCACCCGATGTGAAGTAGCGCAGTTCATAAAACTCCGAATAGTTGGGGATATTTATCTTCGGTACGATACCCGTAATGACACCTCCGGCTGCAACTATGGCGCAGTTGTAGAGGTTGTCTTCAGCGACTACCGGCGCCCCGATGATGATTGTCGTCGGCAGGTCGGCCGTCTCGTCGAGTATGCAAGCCACAGCCTGCTCCGACGCTGCCAGCAACTGCGACTGCCCGAACAGGTCGCCGCAGGTGTAACCGGTAACGGATAGTTCGGGAAAGAGAACGGCCTCGACACCTCTCACGGCAGCCTCACGCGCAAGACGCACTATCTGCTCGGCATTGTAACGGCAGTCGGCAACCCTCACTTCGGGAATCGCTGCCGCGACCTTCATATAACCGTATTTATTCATATAACTTGTTGCAATTATAACACATTCAGCCCTCTCTCCGAAGCGATTTTAGCACTCTCTCCAGAGCGATGCGAGGTTGATGATAACCTTAACCGCCTTCTGCATGGAGTTCAGAGAGCAGTACTCGTATCGGCCGTGAAAGTTCATTCCTCCGGCGAAGATATTGGGGCATGGCAGACCCATAAACGAGAGCCGTGCGCCGTCGGTGCCGCCGCGTATCGGGCGTACTACAGGCTCCACATCCGCATCGCGCATAGCCTGCATAGCCTTGTCGATAACCTGCGGATGCGGCTCGACCATCTTGCTCATATTGTAATACTGGTCTTTGAGCGTCAGCGTCAGCGTGTCGCGTCCGTAACGTTTTTGCAGCAGTTCGACGCAGGAGGCAATCCAGCACTTCTTCTGCTCGAAACTCTGCATATCGTGGTCGCGGATAATATAACTTATACGGGCGCTGTCTACGGTGCCTTCTATACCCACGCAGTGATAGAAACCTTCGTAGCCCTCGGTATGCTCCGGTCTTTGACTTACGGGCAGCATAGCGTTCAATTCGCAGGCAACCTGGATGGCATTTATCATCTTGCCCTTGGCATAACCCGGGTGTACGTTGCGGCCCTGAACCGAGATTTTGGCCGAGGCGGCGTTGAAGTTCTCGTACTCCAACTCTCCCTCATAGCCGCCGTCCATAGTGTAGGCGAAGTCGGCACCGAAAGCCTTTACATCGAAGTAATCTACGCCGCGACCGACCTCTTCGTCGGGTGTGAAGCCGATACGTATCTTGCCGTGCTTTATTTCGGGGTGCGACATAAGATATTCGGCTGCCGTCATTATCTCGGCTACGCCGGCCTTGTCGTCGGCCCCGAGAAGGGTAGTGCCGTCGGTGTGTATGAGCGTATGACCGACAAACGACTTCAGTTCGGGAAAATCCTCCACGCGCATCGTTACGGCACCGTTAAGCACGATATCGCAGCCGTCGTAGCACTCTATTATACGCGGGCGTACATTCGCTCCGCTCATATCGGGCGAGGTGTCCACGTGGGCTATAAATCCTATCACAGGGGCATTCTCGCACCCTGCCGATGCGGGAATCGTACCCATAGTATAGCCGTATTTGTCTGTGGTAACATCCTCCAGACCGATTTGCCTCATCTCCTCGGCAAGCATATTGAGCAGGACTAACTGCTTTGCCGTCGAGGGGAAGGTCTCGCTGTTCTCGTCGGACTGGGTATCGACGGCGACATATTTCAAAAATCTCTCTTTAAGTTCCATATCCGTTTATTCCTCTTTTTTTGCTTTAAGCGTATGTACTGTAAAGTATATAATCAGAGCGATATACATAACCAGCGACAGCCACTGCGCATTGCTGCTCACGCTCCACTCATTCATGAACAAATCCACGCCGACGAATTTAAGTATGGCGCTCACGACACCCATAAGGGCTCCTCCGGCGATGAACCCAGATGCGATAAGCGTACCCTGGTCCATTCGTGCCTTGTTGAGTTTCGTGTCCTTGGAGCGGTTCGATACGAACCAGGCTATAAGACCGCCGACAACTAACGGTGCGTTGAGTTCCATCGGGATAAACATACCGAGCGAAAAGGCGAGAGCCGGAATGCCTATCGAGGTCAGCACCAATGCCAATACGGCACCGATAATATATAGTATCCAGGGTGTCTGTCCGCCCGTCATCAGCGGTTTTATCACTGCTGCCATAGCATTTGCCTGCGGTGCCGTAAGCGAACCCTCGCCGACAAAGCCGTAGGTTTTGTTGAGAATTATAATCACACCTGCCACAGTTGCTGCCGAGACTAACGTTCCGAGGAATTTCCACGACTCCTGCTTTTTGGGTGTCGTTCCGAGCCAGTAACCGATTTTAAGGTCGGTTATAAATCCGCCCGCCATGGAGAGAGCCGTGCAAACCACGCCTCCGATTATGAGTGCCGCCGTCATACCCATAGTGCCGTTAAGACCTATGCTGACTAAAATTAACGAACTCATAATAAGTGTCATAAGTGTCATGCCCGAAACAGGGTTGGTGCCTACGATAGCGATAGCATTTGCAGCTACCGTCGTGAACAGGAACGCTATGATGAAGACTATTGCAACTGCAACAATCGTCTGGACGGTATTGCCCAGAAGACCGTAACGGAAGAAGAACAGCGTGGCAACCATCGCTGAGATGAGTACGGCGAGAATTATCTTCATCGACAGGTCGCGCTGCGTGCGCACATCGGCACTCTTGTTCTTCGCTCCTCCCAACTCTCTGAATGCCATGCCTGCCGCCTGTTTGATTATCGAACTTTGGCGCACAATACCTATAAAACCCGCCATGGCGATACCGCCGATACCGATGGGACGTCCTATGAACTTGAACAGATTGCCTGCCGTAAAGAGGGTGTCGGGGTCTGCCAGAACACTCTTATCGGTTACGCCGAGCAGTTGGATAGCCGCATTTACATCCATCATCGAGGTAAACATACCCACCAATGGTACTATGACAAACCATACAAGACACGAACCTGCGGTGATGATTACGGCATACTTCAGTCCTACGATATAACCCAGACCCAACAGTGCAGCCCCTGTGTTGAGTGAGAACTCCACCTTGAACTTTTCGGCTGCCGCAACGCCCCAGCCGGTAATCTTCGTGGAGACCGATTCTGCCCATGCTCCGAAGGTCGATACCGCAAAGTCGTAGAGACCGCCGATAAGACCGGCTATGGCGAGCGTAAGCGTCTGCTTACCTCCCTTCTCGCCCGACATAAGCACTTCGGTCGTCGCCGTAGCCTCGGGGAAGGGATATTTGCCGTGCATATCTTTGACAAAATATTTGCGGAAAGGGATAATCATGGCGATACCTATGACACCGCCCAGCAGCGACGAGAGGAATACCTGATAAAACTTCGCCTCGAGTCCAAGGATATAGAGCGCCGGAAGTGTGAATACGGCTCCCGCCACAATCACTCCCGACGAGGCGCCGATAGATTGTATAATGACATTCTCGCCCAGGGAACTCTTTCTGCGCTTCATGTTGCCTACGCCGACGGCTATGATGGCTATGGGGATAGCCGCCTCGAACACCTGACCGACCCTCAACCCGAGGAATGCCGCTGCCGCCGAGAATATTACGGCCATAATGAGACCCATCATTACCGAATAGGGTGTAGCTTCGCGCGGCGATGAGGAGGCCGGCATTACAGGTTCATAGCTCTCGCCTTCGCGCAGTTCGCGATAGGCGTTTTCGGGCAGTGAAACCTGTTGTTTTGTCTCTTGTGTCTCCATCTTTCTTCAAATTTGTTTTATGGGCAGAACATACCTTGCCGATATATATATATGCTATTTTATATTGTCAGAACTCTTTGCGGTGTGCAATACGTCGAAGATACGCAGACACACCCACGCATCCGTTGCTGCATAGTGCTGCTGTTGCAGGGTGAGGGATGACGCCTCCCAGTTGCTCAGCCGCTGTGCCTTGGATACGCGTTCACCCAGAACTATGGCTGCCATCTTGCGCAAACTCTTGTTCTCGATGCCGAAACGCTCCACCTCGCTTTGCAACTCGACGAATCCGCGCGGAGTAAAGCGGCAGAGGCGCGAGAGCGAAGACATATCGCTTGCCAGACCGGCGCCTATCTTTGTTATGCGGCTGTTCTCGAGCAGTTTCAGCGCCTTGCCTATCTTCTTCAGACGACACAGACGTATCAGATAACACCTCTCATAAGTGGATAGTTGCAGCAACGCCACATGGTTTATCTGATTCTTGGTGAAAGAGGGGCGTGTCTCGGTGTCGAAACCCAGAACGCTCTGCGCAGAGAGATATTCGCAGGCTCTTTCAAGCGCATTGTCATCCTCCACGACGACAATATCGCCGTCGAAGTGCGCTACAGGCAACTGTGCCGCCTCCTCGTTGGATATGGTAGATGCGAATGCCAATGCAATGCTTGTGTGATGCTATTTTCCTTTTTTGTTCTTGCTCATTTGCTCCTGATACATACGCATCTGCTCCTCGTAACGCTGCTGGAAACGGGACTTCTTGCCGTTGGATTTCTTTGCGGCATTGACCTGAATCATAGCATGAATCTTGTTGTCATCAACCATATAGCGTATGGCATAGGTCTGAATCATCGAGAGGATGGTAGTCAGGAAATAATAGTAACTCAGACCGCTCGAGTAGTCGTTGAACCAGAAGAGCATCATCAGCGGCATGAGGTATACCATCATGAATTTCATACCGAGCATCTGCGGTTGGTTCGATGCTGTCTGCTTGTAGTTGAGGAATGAGTAGAGGAAGAACACTATGGTCATAAGCAGAGCGAAGAGGCTCACATGGTCGCCGTAGAAGGGTATCGAGAATGGCAGGTTGAGTACGCTGTCATACGACGACAGGTCGTGCGACCAAAGGAATTTCTGTCCGCGCAACTCAATCGAAGCGGGGAAGAAACGGAACATCGCGATGATGATAGGCATCTGGATAAGCATCGGCAGACAGCCTCCCAACGGATTTATACCGGCCTTTTTATATAGTTCCATCATCGCCTGCTGCTTTTTCATGGCATCCTCCTGCTTGGGATACTTGGCATTGATAGCATCCATCTCCGGCTTTATTACTCGCATTTTGGCCGTAGAGAGATAACTCTTGTAGGTTAGGGGCGAGATGATAAGTTTTACCAGCACGGCCAGAATCAGAATGATAATACCGAATGAGGGTATATAGTTGCGCAGCAGGTCGAAGACCGGAATCGTAAACCAACGGTTTACCCAGCCGAAGATACCCCATCCGAGCGGTATCAGACGCTCCATAGCTATCTTTTCGCCGTTGCGGTCTATATTCTTGAGTATGGCGTACTTGTTGGGACCGAGATAGAATGCGAAGCTGTAGTCCTCGGTCTGCGGGTTGAACGGAACGGACATCTCTGCCGAGAAGTTCTTGATTAGCTTCGAATCGGGAGCATTTGTCTCGTACTTCATCGAGGCCTCTGAGAAGTTGCCGTCGGCGATAAATACCGACGAGAAGAACTGCTGCTTGAATGCTATCCAGTTCACCTGCGTCGATATCTTTTTGTCTTTGGTTCCGGTACCCATCGACAGCTCCGATATCGACTTTTCACCCGGCTCGCGATAGCTGATAGTGGTGTACATGTTCTCGTTCTTGAACCCGCGCTCGTTCTGATACGAGGTGTTGCTCCAGTCGATACCGATTCTGGTCTCGCGGGCCATATACGGAGCCATATTCTCGAAACGCACACTGAAATCGACCATATAGTCGCGGCTCGGGTCGGTCGAGTTGTGAATCGTGTAGACATAGACCAGACCGGCATTCGCCTCATTGAATACGGGAAGGCGCATCGTTACTCTCTGTCCGGATTCAGTCTTCTCGACACCGACCTTTTCGAATACGTGGTCTGCCGTATTTATCGGCATATTGACATATCCGTTCTTGACGTTGAATGCCAGATTGAAGTTGGCCGTCTGCGGGTCGAACAGCTTTACCTGCTCTTTGGATTCTCCCTTTTCGGCATATTTTGTATACTCTTTCAGTTCGGCGCTGCGAATCTGACCTCCCTGCGTGTCGAAAGTGATAACGAGATAGTCGTTTTCAACAGTGAATGTTTCGGCTGCGATTTTTACGGAGTCCGCGTTGCCGATAACTGCTGTCAATCCGTTGTTCTGAAGTGTCTGTCCGGCCGTCTGCGTCTGCACCTGAGCAGGATGTGCAGCCTGCGCTGCCTTTGCCGCCCGCTCCTCGAGGGCGATGCGCTCGGCGATTTTCCTCTGCTGGTGCGTATTATAGATTGAATAACCTAAAAATATAAAGGCGATAAGTATAAAACCTATAATAGATGATTTCTTTTCCATTTCAAATATTTATTGTTGTTTCTCACTCTGCATTGCCGCAGCCACGAATGATACGAACAGCGGATGCGGATTCTCGACGGTACTCTTGTATTCGGGATGGAACTGCGTGCCGACGAACCAACGCAGCGACGGTATCTCTATAACCTCCACAAGCCCCGTGTCGGAGTTCACTCCCGAGGCCATCATGCCGTTTGCCTCGAAACGCTCCAGATAGTCGTTGTTGAACTCGTAACGATGACGATGACGCTCGACGATATGCTGTGTGCGGTAGGCTTTTTCCGCTGTCGAGCCTTTGGCGAGCGTGCATGGATAGGCTCCCAGACGCATCGTGCCTCCCTTGGCCATAACGCCCTTCTGCTCCGCCATAAGGTCTATAACGGGGTCGGGTGTCGCACCCATCTCGCTCGAGTTGGCCTCCTTGAGACCCAGCACATTGCGCGCAAACTCTATAACGGCGCACTGCATACCGAGACAGATTCCGAGGAAGGGTATGTTGTTCTCCCGCGCATAGCGTACAGCCTCTATTTTACCCTCTATGCCTCTGTTGCCGAAACCCGGGGCAACGAGTATTCCTGCCGCACCCTTGAGTTGTGAAGCGATATTCGATGCCGTGAGTTTTTCGGAGTTCACATAGCGTATCTTCACGCGGCAGTCATTTACGGCTCCGGCGTGGACGAATGACTCGCTGATGGATTTGTATGCGTCGTGCAGTTCGGTGTACTTTCCAACAAGGGCTATACATATATTGTATTTTGGGCGCTTGACCTTCTCCACAAAATGGCTCCATGCCGTGAGGTCCGGCTCCCTGTCGCCTTCTGGCAGACCCAGGCGCTGCATGACAACGGTATCCAGATGCTGCTCGTACATGCGCAGCGGAACTTCGTATATCGTCGGCACGTCTATCGACTCTATGACGGCTTCGGGCATCACGTTGCAGAAAAGCGCGACCTTGCGTTTGAGCGAGGCCTCGAGCGGCTGCTCGGCGCGCAGTACAAGAATGTCGGGTTGCAGACCGTTCTCCAGAAGGGCCTTGACGGAGTGCTGTGCCGGTTTTGTCTTCGACTCTCCCGATGCTGCGAGATAGGGTACCCATGCCAAATGTATGAGTGCCGAGTTCTGGAAACCGAGAGAGTTGCGCAACTGACGCACGGACTCGATGAACGGCAACGACTCTATATCGCCAACAGTACCGCCTATCTCCGTTATGATGATATCGTACTGATTGGAGATGCTTACGGTCTGTATGCGGCGCTTGATTTCATCTGTTATGTGAGGTATGACCTGCACCGTCTTGCCGAGGTAGTCGCCCTTGCGCTCCTTCTCGATGACGGTTTTGTAAATCTTGCCTGTCGTAACATTGTTGGCCTTCGATGTTGTTATCGAGGTGAAGCGCTCGTAGTGTCCCAAATCGAGGTCGGTCTCCGTGCCGTCTTCGGTAACGTAACACTCTCCGTGTTCGTAGGGGTTGAGCGTTCCCGGGTCGATGTTGATGTATGGGTCGAGTTTCTGTATGGTTACGGTGTATCCGCGTGCCTGGAGCAGACGCGCCACCGAAGCCGAAATGATACCCTTGCCCAATGACGATGCAACACCGCCCGTAACGAAAATATACTTGGGTCGTTTAAGTTTCATTATGCAATTTTGTATTACCTTAATTCTTAAAATGAGGTCTCCTGCCGCCTGTCGCTACTGCTCCGTACTCTCGTCTATAAGTTTTACCTTCTCGATAGTCTCGGCGAGTTCGCGTTTGGTCTTGTTGATTTTGTTATTCACGTCGGCTATAAGGCTTTCTGCACCCTTCGAGTTGGAGAAGAAACCGATGTTGTTCTCAAGCGTTGCTATATCCTGCTCAAGTTGACGCACCTTGTTGTAGAGCCTGTCGCGCTCCGTGCGCAGACGCTTGTCGCCCGATGCGGCCAGCGAGGACACCTTGTCGCGGAAACGGCTGAAGGAGCGCTCCTGCTCCGAACTGCGCAATACGCTGAACATCTTATCGACCGCCTTCTTGTACTGCTTCTGCAATGCGTTTTTGGCTTTGATTGGAACATATCCTATCTCGCTCCAGCGTCTTTGGAACTCTTTTATCATCTCGTAACCGCCCTGCTCGATATCGGCTGCAAGCATCTCCTCGATAAGTGCATTTTTGCGCGCGAGGTTGTCTTCATACTCACCATCCATCGAAGCGAAGTGTTTCGACTTGCGCTCGAAGAACTTGTCGCATGCAGCACGGAAACGCTTCCATACGGCGTCCGAATGGCGGCGCGATACTGCACCTATCTTTTTCCACTCGGCCTGCAGGGCTATAATCTTGTCTGTCGCGCTCTTCCACTCCTCGCTTTCGCTCAGGGCTTCGGCTGCCTCGCAAATCTCGTTTTTGAGTTTGAGGTTGGCGTCCATCTCCTCACGCAGACGGGCGAAGAAGTCGCGCTTCATATCGAAGAACTTGTCGCACGCGGCGCGGAAACGCTCATATATGCGGTTGTTGTCCTTGCGCGGTGCAAAGCCGATACCTCTCCAGCGGGTCTGTATATCGGTCAGTTTGTCGCTTGCCTTGTTCCACGCCTTGAGCGACGACGGGTTGGCGGCGATTATGCTCTCCACCTCGTCGCAAAGAGCGCTCTTCATATCGAGGTTGCGCACCTGCTCCTCCTTTATCATCTCGAAATACTCCTGATGACGCTTGTTTACCAATGTGGACGCAGCCTTGAAACGCTCCCACAGACGCTCTTTGTGTTCTTCGGCTACGGGACCTGTCTCACGCCACTCGTCGTGCAGCTTCTGCAACTTGTGGAATGCATCCACAACCGACTTCTCACTCTCGAGAGCCTCGGCCGCTTCGCATAGAGCCTCCTTGTGTTCGAGGTTCTTGCGCAGGTCCAAGTCGCGCAGTTCCTTGTTGATTTTTATCACGTTGTAAAAGTTCTCGACGTGGAGGTTGTAGGTCTCCCACAAATCCTTGACATACTGCTGCGGTACGGCACCCGTCTCTTTCCACTGCTGTTGCAGTTCGCGGAAGCGGGCAAAGGTCTGTCCGAGTTTCTCGTCCGAGTTGATAAGTTCTTTGAGTTGCTCTATTATGTGCAGTTTTGTCTTGTAGTTCTCCTCTTTGATGCGGTCCATATCGGCCGTGTACTCGTCGCGTCGGCGGCGATACTCTTTCAGAAGTTCCTTAAAACGGTTCTCAACCTCGTCTGCCTCGGGAACGAACTCCGTGTCGGGGTCTCCGCCGCTCTCTGCAAAGGCTTTGCGTGCAGCCTCGTTCTCGGCACGCTGAACCTTGTAGAAGGCTATCTTCAATGCCTCGACCTCACGACGCATCGAGGGAACGCTCTGTGTCTCTATGGCCTGTGCCAGCATATCGGCCAGTTCAGTCTTGCTCTTGCCGGCATAACTGTCGGCAGTCTCCTCTATTCCGTCCGATTCGCCTTCGCCTTCACCTTCACCTTCACCTTCACCTTCACCTTCACTCTCCTCCTCGGAAGCAGGTTCGCTCTCTTGTGTTGCGGGCGCGGGTTCGTCTGCACTTGTATCGTGTGCGGCGTCGTTTTCGTCTGCCGGTGCAGGCGTCTCTGCTGTGGTGGTTGCGGCAACCTCCTCCGAAGGCGTCGTCTCGTCTGCCGCTGCCTCGGTCTCGGCTGTTTTTGATTCGTTAGCGGCTGCTTCCGCTTCGTTAAGGATTGCGCTCTGCGTTTGCGCTGCCGCCGCTTCGGGCGAAATACTCTTGTTAGCCATTATCTCTCGTTTTTAACTTGTACAAGTACAGTTTTTGCAAAGGTAACCATTTTTTTTGGGTTAGGGCATAAATTGTATCTTTTTTCTTATCTTCGCAACAAATTATCAGGTCGGTGATTTATGGCACAACGCATACTTCTGGTCGATGACGAGAGCGACATACTCGAATTTGTAGGCTACAATCTTGCACGTGAGGGCTACGAAATCTTCACGGCGTCGAATGGCGCCGAGGCGATAGAACAGGCTCTTGAGCATCGGCCGCACCTTATTCTACTCGATATGATGATGCCTGTTATGGATGGTCTTCAGACCTGCCGCGAACTGCGTGCGCACCCCGAGACGGCCGATACGCGCATCGTCTTTCTCTCGGCTTTGGGCGAGGACGAAAACCAACTGTCGGGCTTTGAGGCCGGTGCCGATGAGTATATATCCAAACCGGTGAAGATGAATCTGTTAAAGAGTCGTGTAAATGCCATTATGCGGCGTGTTGCCGAGAGTGAGGATGTGCCTGCCGATACCCACGCAAGCATCGACCGGGAGCGTCATAAGATTGTCGTTGGCGGCATCGAAAGCGACCTGCCGAGAAAGGAGTTTTTGCTCTTTGACCTGCTTGTCTCGTCGCCCGGAAGATTGTTTACGCGAGAGGAGATTTACAGCAGCGTGTGGGGCGATGATGTCGTTGTCGGACCCCGCACGATTGATGTCCATATACGCCGTCTGCGCCGAAAGGTCGGCGATGAACATATTGTTACAGTCAAGGGTCTCGGCTATAAATATGAGCCTTGATTTCCGATAATCACCCGATTGTAAATTGCACCCTCCCTGCCATCCCCTCGGGGCGGCGCAGCACCTCAAAGAGGTGCAATTATTTTTTATTATTTATCGGGCGGCTTGCTTTCCCGACCTTTAGAGGAAAAGTCTGAAAAGCGTTGTTTCGACCTCCGAAAAACCGCACTCTGCATAGAGTTTTCTGGCGGCTGTCCGACTGGGATTTGAGGTCAGCATAATCTGTTCCGCTCCGCACTCCCGAGCCATCTCGACAGCGCGTGTTACAAGCGCTCTCCCGATGCCTTGTCCGCGATATTTTTCATCCACTACAACATCCTCTGTCCATGCCTTGCACGAGGTGGGTATCTCTGTGATTATTAGTGTTGTAATGCCTGCGATAGTGCCGTCTTCCGCGACGGCTGCAAGCATGTGCGACGAGGGGTTTGCCGCTATCCTTTCGAGCCTTTCCGACGATGGCGCCGAGGCCCTTTGAGATAACTGCGGAACAAGGCGCGCGACACCCTCTGAAAACGCATTGTCAACAGTCGTGATTTCTTCTATTTTGACTTTAATTTTAACTCCCATTCGATTGCCTTTTTTTGTTGTTTTTACTATTTCTGTCATTGTCGTTTGCCGCTCTTTTTCGGTAGTTTGACGCTCCTTCTGCTGCATTGTTGCGCTTCAAAGGTAATCAAAAAATATCATAACCGACCATTTTATAATTAAGTTGCATATAATCAGATGTTTGTAATATAATTGATAAGTAAAAATTATTTTATTGAAAATATGATAAGAAAAAATGAATCACAAAACAGTGAAAACCGCTTAAAAAGTGGCTTTTCAGGCAAAAAAAGTTGCATATATATAGTGTGGAATAAAAAAAAGTCGTAACTTTGCAGCCCATTCGGGCTTTTACCGAGTGCAAGAACAGAAAAAAATGGGGTTGAGACCCCGTGAGTATTAACAATAAAGGATAAAGTAACGTAAAAATGCCAACTATTCAACAGTTAGTAAGAAACGGTCGGGCGCATATGGAGGACAAGAGTAAGTCCCCCGCGCTCGCAGCGTGTCCCCAGCGTCGTGGCGTTTGTACCCGTGTGTACACAACGACCCCGAAGAAGCCTAACTCGGCTATGCGTAAGGTGGCGCGTGTAAGATTGACCAATGGCAAGGAGGTCAACGCCTACATCCCGGGAGAAGGCCACAACTTGCAGGAACACTCAATCGTACTTGTTCGCGGTGGTCGTGTGAAGGACCTCCCGGGTGTTCGTTATCACCTCGTGCGCGGCGCTCTTGACTCCGCCGGTGTTGACGGTCGCCGCCAGCGTCGCTCGAAGTACGGAGCAAAACGTCCCAAGGC